>JAHCJH010000030.1 GCA_026126345.1 Phycisphaeraceae bacterium
TGACATTCCCGCAGTTCGCCGTGAGCCGATGGATCGGCCACAGCATCACCATCAGCGGGAAGCACTACGCCAACGCTGTGCCGGATGAACTCTTCGAGCGTGCCGCCAAGACGCCCGCGACCTGCGCGCAGCGCCAGGCGCAGCGGAAGACGTCGGATGGGGCCGGAAACGAGCAGAAACAGGGAAATGACGCGAATCGCGCAGAAGCGCGGAACTCCGGAGATTTCCGGGACTTGCGGCTCGTTTCCGCAAGTCCCGGTGTTTCAGAAGAATGGAGCCGGGGGGAATCGAACCCCCGTGTCGGGACAGTCAGCAGGAAGCCTCTACGCGCGTAGCCGTTGATTTACGTTCGGTCCCGCGAGCGCCCACGGCAGGCTATCGCGGTTCCTAGATCCCAGTGGTTTCTCGCTCGCGTCCCCGGGATCCCGCCGGCGAGCCAGCCCGAGTCGTTCGTTCCGCCGGTTGTCGGGCCGCCCCCGACGGAACGTGCGGCCACTAATTAGGCCGCGAGAGCGTAGTTGCTGTTGGCAACTGTGTTGTGCCTGCTTTTTACGTGGCCTGCAGGCTCCACGGCGCGCCACCTCAAGCCTTCCCTGCCCGATCGAAACCACATCGGCCCCGATGAAAACGGACGGGGCAATGGTAGGTGGCCCGGGTCGGCCGGGCGGGGGCTCAGGCCTGCGGGCGCTTGTACCGGTCGCCGAGCATGACCAGCCCGATGATGTCGTCGACGTGGTTGCCCTGCTTGTCGATGCCGTGGCCGGGCACCTTCAGCGCCGTCAGCACGCCGTAGCCCAGGGCCAGGTAGATGAGCGTCCAGGCCGTCAGGTCGGGGCTGAAGCGCCGCGACACCTGCCCGGAGTCCTGCGCCAGCTGCACCTCCTTGGCCAGGAAGTCGTGCAGTTTGCTCAGGTGCTGCTGGAGCGCCTGCTGGATGTCCTTCTCCTCCACCTCGGTCATCGCCTGCACGATCACGCGGTAGCGGATGAACCCCTTGGGCGTCACCATCGGGTTGCCGCCGATCAGCCGCATGAGCCGCTCGCCGGGGTCGGTCACGCCCTGCAGCGCTTCTTCCCAGAAGCGGATCGTGTCTTCCCCCGTGCGCTCCACCAGCTCGATGAACAGCTCGCGCTTGGACTGGAAGTGGCGGTAGATGATCGGTTCGCTGACGCCCGCGGCCTTGGCCAGTTCGGAGGTGGTCGTGCCCGAATACCCGTGCGTCGCGAACACCTTGGCCGCGGCGTCGAGCAGTTGAGCCTTGCGTTTGGCGGCGGGCAGTCGGGTCATGCGGGAAGGACGGGGCTGGTGGGGATGGGCCGGAGCGAACGAGCGGGGCGGATCCTACCCGAGTGGCCGGCGGGCCGGGGCGGGCGGCGCCTCGGCGAACCCCCGGGGCGCGGGGCTGGGCTCGGGGCGGCGGCGCGGTGCATCGGCGTCCCGAGGCTCTGGAACGGGATCGAACCCCTTGCCGCCCAGCGGGTGGCAGCGGGCCAGCCGGCGCAGGGCGAGCCACGAGCCCCGAAAGGCCCCGTGCAGGTGGATGGCCTCGGCGGCGTACTGCGAGCAGGATGGGTGGAACCGGCAATGGCCGCCGAGCAGGGGCGCGAGGGTGACGCGGTAGCACCAGATGAGCGACAGGGGCACGGCCCGGGCCAGGCGGGCGGGCAGGCTCGGCGGAGCGGCGAGCGTCCGGTGCGTGGTCACGGCTTGGCCTCCGGCGGCGCTTCACGCCGGGCTTTCTTGTCGCAGCGCTGGGCCAGCAACGGGGCGGCGGCGCGGAGGATGGCGCGGTAGTCCTCCAGCGGCAGAGGCGCGTGGGGATGGACGGAGATCACCAAGTCAAGCCCGGCGGGAAGGTGCGCCTGCTCGAGACGGAACGCCTCGCGGAGCAGTCGTTTGCCGCGGTTGCGGACGACGGCGTGGCCGACGCGCCGGCCCACGGACATGCCGAGGCGCGGGTGGGCCAGATCGGTGCGGCGGGCGTGGAGGCGCAGCGGCCCGCGGGATTCGCTGATGCGCCCGGCGTAGACGGCCTGGAAATCGCCGGCCAGGGACAGGCGGTGGCGGCGGCGGAAGGTGAGCCGCGCTGCGGGCATGGGCAAGGGTATGGAAGCGTCAGCCGATGGGCCGGCTGGGGGGCAGGACGCCGATGAGCAGGCACAGCCCCGCGAAGCCGAGCAGGAACAGGCGTGACGTATCGCCCAGGGCCCAGGATTCGAGGGTGGAACGCTCGACGTCGCGCTCGGGCAGGACCAAGGGAGGAGGTTCGAGCCCGCCGAAGACCGAGGCGGAGCGCTTGGCGATGTCGCCGCCGGGCACGAGCAGCGAGCGGCCCTGGGGGGCCTTGTTGAGCTGGATGGCGGCCAGGGAGAGGATGAGGGCTTCGTCGCCCCGGTCGAGCGCCTGCATGTAGGCGTGGTAACGAGCGAGGCGGTCGATGCGGTGGGACTCGACGGTGGCCAGGCGCTTGAGGTGGTGGCGCGCCACGTCGAGGTCCTCGAAGGCGGGGATCAGCAGCGTGAACGACATGAGCACCACGCCGGCGATGAGGAAGAGCCAGCCGGGGTCGAACAGCGGCGATCGGAGCGCGCGGAATGGGGCGGCGAGGGCGGACACCCGCGGGTGTATCGGCCGGCGGGCACGCGCCGGTGCAGTTCCGGCGGGCGGGGCGGGGCGGCGGCGGGAGTAGACTTGGCCCATGCCGCGGAACGTGGTCATTACGGGCGCCGGGACGGTGTCGGGGTACGGGGCGGGGCTGGCGCCGCTGTGGGAGGGGATGTGCTCCGGGGCGTCGGCGTTGCGTCCGGTGACGCGGTTCGATGCGTCGGGGTTTCCGTGCCGGCTGGCGGGGGAGGTGGCGAACTACTCGGCGCGGGACCACGTGCCGAAGAACTACCGCAAGGCGGTGAAGGTGATGGCCCGGGACATCGAGCTGGCCATCGGGGCGGCCAAGGACGCGGTGGCCGACGCGGGGCTAGTGACGCGGGGAACGCTGCCGGAGGATTCGACGGACCCGACGACGTACCCGATCGAGCGGATCGGCTGCCACATCGGGGCGGGCCTGATCGCGGCGGAGGCCGACGAACTGGCGGCGGCACTGGTGACGGCGCGGACGGCCGACGGGCGGTTCGACATGAAGGCCTGGGGGGCGGGCAAGCTGGAGAACCTGACGCCGCTGTGGCTGCTGAAGTACCTGCCGAACATGCTGGCGTGCCACGTGACGATCATCCACGGGTGCGAGGGGCCGAGCAACACCATCACGTGCGCGCAGGCCAGCGGGCTGCTGTGCATCGCCGAGAGCACGCGGGTGATCGAGCGCGGGGCGGCGGACCTGTGCTTCAGCGGCGCGGCCGAGAGCAAGGTGAACCTGATGGGGTTCCTGCGGATGGACTTCGCCAAGCGGCTGACGCCGACGCGCGACCAGACCGACGGGGCGAAGCTGGTGCGTCCGTTCGACCCCGGCAGCACGGGGACGATCCTGGGCGAGGGGGCGGGCGTGCTGATCCTGGAGGAGATGGAAGCGGCGCGCAAGCGAAACGCCAAGGTGTACGCGCAGGTGGCGGGCGTGGGTTCGGCACACTCGCCGTTCCGGGAGACGGGGGCCACCGACGCCGACGAGGGGTTCCAGTACGCCATGGAGGCGGCGCTGGCCGACGCGGAGGTGAAGCCGGGCGAGGTGGACGCGATCGTGACGCTGGGCTCGGGCATGGCGCAGATGGACATGGGCGAGGCGGCGGCGATGCGCGCGATCTTCGGCGATGCGCTGGCGAAGATCCCGCTGGTGACGCTGGGGCCGGCGATCGGCGACTGCATGGCGGGCGCGGGCGGGGTTCAGGCGGCGGTGGCGGCCAAGTGCGTGCTGGAGCAGCGGCTGCCGGCGCGCCTGCACGCCGGAACGCCGCTGGAGGGGCTGGACGCCGGGGCCGCGCCCAGCCGCCCGGCGAACCTGCGCACGGTGCTGGTGGCCAACAGCTCGCTGGGCGGGCAGAACGCGGCGATGGTTCTGCGGCGCGTGGGGTAGGGCGGGTGTGGGCGGGCGCTAGGATGCCGACGGGCGGGGCTTCGGAAACCACAACAGTCTGCTACGGAGACACGGATGCACGGCGACACGGATCGGGGATACGGCTCTGGGCGGGGGATGGGCGGCGGGCAGCGCGGCGGCGGGCGCGGGCGTGGCGGCGACCGGGGCGAGCCCCGGGGCGTGCCGCTGAGCGAACTGGACCCGGCGCTGACGGCGGTGAGCCACTCGGTGATCGGCTGTGCGCGGGACGTGCACATGGCGCTGGGACCGGGGTACGACCGGGAGGTCTATCTCGAGGCGCTCAAGCAGGAGATGGCGTCGCAGAACATCGCGTTCAAGGCGCTGCACCCGCTGGCGGTGAACTACAAGGGCCAGCGGGTCGGCTCGACGACGGTGGACCTGTTCATCGCCGAGCGGTTCCTGGTGCGGGTGCTGGCGGCGTACGGCGAGGTGGAGTCGTACGAGCGCACGCAACTGCGGGCGCAGCTGCGGGCGGCGGACCTGGAGCTGGGGCTGATCATCAACTTCGCCGGCAAGCTGCTCAAGGACGGCCTGGTGCGGGTGCTCAACCCCGAGAAGCTCCGGGCGATGCGGGGCGATGCGCCGTTCGGCGGGGGCGAGAGCGAGGGCGAGGAATCGGGCCACTGGGCGTCGGACCAGCCGGCCTGACCCGGGGCGCGGCACAGGAGATTCCCGCGTGAGCGCAGCGCGCGTCGTCATCACCGGCACCGGGTGGATCACCCCCATCGGCCAGGACGTCGAGAGCGTCTGGAAGGCGCTGCTGGCCGGAACCAGCGGCATGGGCCGCATCACGCGCTTCGACGCCGAGACGTTCGCCACCAACTTCGCGGCGGAGGTCAAGGGTTTCGACTTCCGGAGCCTGGTGCCCGACGCCGACGACCACGCCGACTGCAGCCTGTGCGCCAAGTTCGCGCTCGCCGCGGCGTGGCAGGCGCTGCGCCAGAGCGGCCTGCGGCAGTCGCAGGGGTTCAACCCGAGGCGCTTCGGGATCTACCTGGGCTCGGGCGAGGGGCCGCCGGACACGGAGAACTACTTCCGCCCGCACCTGGAAGGGTGGAACGACGAGCAGAAGAAGCTCGATCACCCGGCGTGGACGCGCAGCGCGTACAAGAACATGCGCCCGGCGGTCGAGATCGAGCAGGAAGCGAACATGACGCTGAGCCACGTGGCCTGGGCCATGGGCACGCGCGGGCCGGTGGGCAATTGCCTGACGGCGTGCGCCGCGAGCAACCAGGCGATCGGCGAGGCGTTCGAGATCCTGCGCCGGGGCGAGGCCGACGCCATGATCGCCGGCGGGGCGCACACGATGGTGCATTGCCTGGGCGTGACGGGGTTCATCCGGCTCACGGCGCTGTCGAGCCGGCGCGAGGACCCCACCAAGGCCGCGCGTCCGTTCGACCAGACGCGCGACGGCTTCGTGATGGGCGAGGGGTCGGGGATGCTGGTGCTCGAGACGCTGGAGCACGCCCGGGCGCGGGGGGCGACGATCCTGGCGGAGATCGCCGGGTACGGCTCGTCGGCCGACGCGTTCCGGATCACCGACATGCACAGCGAGGGCAAGGGCCCGCAGGCGGCCATGGCCGGCGCGCTGCGCCAGGCGGGCGTCCAGGCGCGAGAGCCGGGGCCCGACGGGCGGCCGCAGATCCAGTACATCGCCGTGCACGGCACCGGGACCAAGGAGAACGACAAGATCGAGTCCCACGCCATCAAGCAGGTCTTCGGGCCCATGGCGTACAAGATCCCCATGTCGTCGATCAAGAGCATGATGGGGCACCTGATCGCGGCGGCGGGCGTCTCGGGCGTGATCACCTGCGTGCAGGCGATCCGCAGCGGGCGCATCCCCCCCACCATCAACTACAACGTGCCCGACGCGGGGCTGGACCTGGACTACGTGCCCAACACGGCGCGCACCATCCAGGACGAGAACGGCCGCAGCCTGATCCGCGCCTGCCTGTGCAACGCCTACGGCTTCGGCGGGCAGAACGACTGCCTGGTGGTCAAGGCGTTCGAAGGGTGATCCGGCCCGGCACGGACGGGCCGACAGAAGCTCGATGAGCGCAGCGTGGTCCGGTAACCGCCGGCGGGCGTTGCCCGGTTTGCGCACGCCGCGCGTCCCGGTGAAGGCGACGGGCGACGAGGCTCGGACGCATCGGCCCGCCCTGTCGGGCGGCCGATGCGAAGGGTCGCAGGGGAGCGGGAGTCGGCCATGATCGGCAGCACATCGAGCCTCGGTGGAACGTTCGGCGCGACGGGTTCGCTGCAGGCCGGCGGCCTGGGCGCGCTGATCGGCGCGGTGCGCCTGGAGTTCGAATCCGCGGCCCTGGGAACGCTGTTCGGCGAGCGCCCGCTGCCGGCCCGGTTCCCGGTGCTGGGCGCTGCGCTGGCGGGCGCGATCTCCCGCGCCGGGCTCAACGACCTGTACGGCAACCTGATCGACGCGCCGCTGACGGGTCAGGGCCTTGCCGATGCGCTGATCTACGGCTCGGGCGGCTCGCCGGCGCTGGACGCCGCGGCGTGGCTGAACCGGGGCCGGGTGGTGGACCTGCTGGGCTGAAGCGGGCGCGGTTTTGGGCGTGTTCCTACCATTGGCCCCGCATCGGGAGCAGCCATGGCAGACACGACGCCCCAACCCGCCGCCACCCCCGCGCCGACGACGCCCGGTGGACCCAAGTCGATGGACGCGATCATGGCGCTGTGCAAGCGTCGGGGGTTCGTGTTCCAGGCGTCGGACATCTACGGGGGCATCAACGGCTTTTGGGATTACGGCCCGCTGGGCGCGCAGTTGAAGAAGAACCTGCGCGAGGCGTGGTGGCAGGACATGATCATGAACCCGGCCTGGGGGCGCAAGGGCCCCAACGGCGAGCGCGTGCGCTGCGTGCCGCTGGAGACGTGCATCATCCAGCACCCCAAGGTGTGGGAGGCGAGCGGGCACGTCGCCGGGTTCAACGACCCGATGGTGGACGACAAGGAGACCAAGGGGCGGTTCCGGGCGGATCATCTGCAGGGGCTCTACCAGATCGGTGACTACGAGTCGCCGCTCGCCGACCTTCTGGCGCGGACTGCGTCGACGGGCGGGGCGGTGCCCGTTTGCACGGTGGTGGCCTCGAGCGCGGGTGAAGCGATCGACCAGTTGCTCAACACGCGCAAGCTCCAGAAGGAACTCGGGATTCGCACGATTACCTCGCGGACGCCGCTGACGGACTCGACTCGACCGTTTGTCAGCGTGGACATGGGGAATCTCAAGGCGGACTGCGAGGTGCTCGCGGTCCCGATGCCGACGCTCAAGAGCCGGTTCGCAGAGGTCCCCTCGCCGTTCACAGGCAAGAAGGGTGTGCTCACCGAGCCCCGCCAGTTCAACCTGATGTTCTTCACGTACACCGGCGCTGTGTTCAACGAGGAGAGCAAAGTCCACCTTCGCCCGGAGACGGCCCAGGGCATCTTCGTTCATTTCAAGAACGTGGTGGACTCCACGCGCGTGAAGATCCCCTTCGGCATCGGCAACACGGGGCGGAGTTTCCGCAACGAAGTGACGCCGCGGAATTTCACGTTCCGCTCGCGCGAGTTCGAGCAGGCGGAGCTGGAGTTCTTCTGCCACCCGGATGAGTCGCAGGACTGGTACAGGTTCTGGCGGGACTTCCGCATGGAGTGGTGGCGGTCGATCGGCCTGGCGGGGGAGAACCTGATCCTGCGCGAGCACGAGAAGGACGAGCTTTCACACTACTCGTGCGGCACCAGCGACGTGGAGTACCGATTCCCCTTCACGGCGCCGGGGTTCGGCGAGCTGGAGGGCATCGCGCACCGCGGCAACTACGACCTGACGCAGCACCAGACGCACAGCAAGGTGAAACTGGACTACTTCGACACCACGCGGGGCGAGACGCTTCCCAACGGCAGCAAGAAGGGCGAGCGGTACATCCCCCACTGCATCGAGCCCGCCGCGGGCCTGGACCGCGGGGCGCTGGCGCTGATCTGCGAGGCGTACACGGTGGACCCGTCGCGTCCGAGCCCGGAGTTCCTGAAGCTGCACCCGCGGGTGGCGCCGATCAAGGCGGCGGTCTTCCCGCTGGTGGACAAGGACGGCATGCCCGAGGTGGCCGAGAAACTGGCCGATGCGCTGTTCGCCCGCTTCGGTCGGCACGGGTTCATCGAGACCGACGCCAAGCAGTCGATCGGCAAGCGCTACGCGCGGATGGACGAGGCCGGGTGCCCCTACTGCTTCACGGTGGACGGCGACACGCTCAAGGATCAGACCGTGACGGTGCGCGACCGCGACACGGGCCGGCAGGAGCGCATCGGCCTCGACGCCGTGCCGGCGTGGCTGGGTGAACGGCTGGGCCTCTGACCCGGGGTTCTCGAAGGGAGCGAGCGCGTGGAATTCTCGCTGGCACGCACCCGGGACGTCCTGCAGCGCACGCCGGGCGTGCTGCGTGCGCTGGTGGCCGGGGCCGACCCCGCGTGGACCGAGCGTCCGTACGGACCTGACACCTGGAGCGCCAAGGAGGTGGTCGCGCACCTCATCTTCGCCGAGCGCACCGACTGGATCCCCCGGGCCATGACCATCCTGCGCGACGGTGAGCGCAGCGCCTTCGCCCCGTTCGACCGCGCCGGCCACAAGGACCTGCTCAACCGGCCCACCGCCGAACTGCTCGATCTGTTCCAGCGCGAGCGCGCCGGCAGCCTGGCCATGCTCGACGCCATGGGGCTGGACGGAACCGCGCTGGCCCGCCGCGGCACGCACCCGGCCCTGGGTACCGTCACCCTGGCCAACCTGCTGGCCACCTGGTCGGTGCACGACCTGAACCACATCGCGCAGATCGCCAAGGCCATGGCGCACCAGTACCGCGAGCGCGTCGGGCCGTGGGAGCAATACCTGTCGATCCTGTCGCCGCCCAACCCGCGCTAAGCGTCAACAGAACGGCCCCGGCACGCGCCGGGGCCGAATCACCTGACCATGGATGTCTCCGCCGGATCAGCGCCGCCGACGCGAAGCGGCGAAGCCGGCAACACCCAGCAGCGCCACAGTGCCGGGAACCGGCACGACCTGCCCGCGGATCTCCCCGCCGGGGAAGACCTGGCTGTGCACATTCACGTACATCAGGCCGGCGATGAGGTTCGTCAACTGGGTGGCGTTGAAGGTGCCGGCGCCTGAAATCGTGCCGCTGGTGGAACCGATCGGAACCGTCAGACCGAACAGGACTCCGGCATTGACCCCGGCGGACGCGAAACCGTGGATGTGCGCCGCGGTCACGGGCCCCAGCAGGCCGCTGAACGACCCGGCCAGCGTCCAGTCGCCGGTCGTGAAGTTCACGGTCAGGTCGCACTGACCAAAGGCCGGCGAGGCGTTCGGGGGAACTTCCTTCAGGCCCTCCAGCACCAAGCGGATCACCCCCGTCTGAGCCTGCGCGGCGGAAGCCAGCGCCAAGACGCCGGCGGAGAGCGCCAAAGTCATCGTGGAAGTGCGCATCGTTCATTCCCCCCCAGGGTCGGCCGGTCGTCGCCAGACAGGGCGTCGAGCCGGCCGATCGTGGCGAGGATGCGGCCGCGGGGACGGAACTCCAATGCCGAACTTGCAGCAAACCGGCAGAGGGGCGCAACTCGTCGCCCCAGACCCCCAACAATGAGACCGACCGGACTTGAGGCAGCAGGAGCGGAACCCGTGTGGAAGTGGATTTTCGGGCTTTTTCTGGTGTGCGTGCTGGTGGTCGCGGCGGCCGTGCTGGCACTGGCCACAAGCCCCGGGGCCCGCGCCTGGTTCGACAGCTTCCGCCCGAAGGAGAAAGCGACGGAGGTTCGCAGCGCGGCGGTGACCCGCGGCGTGCTGACGCGCACGGTGAACGCGCCGGGTTCGATCGAGCCGCGAACGAAGGTGCAGATCTCCGCGCAGGTTCCGGCGCGGATCGTGGCGCTGCCGTTCCGCGAGGGCAACCGGGTGCGCAAGGGCGACGTGGTGGTCCGGCTGGATGCGCGCGACCTGGCGGCGGCGCTGGAGTCGAGCCAGGCGCAGCTCCGTGCCGAGGAAGCACGCCTGGCCGGGGCGGTGGCGACGATGGACAAGGCGGAAACCGACCTGAAGCGCGCCCGCGACCTGTTCGCGAGCAAGGACTTCTCGCGCAGCCAGCTGGACGACGCCGACAGCGCGCACCGGCTCGCCAAGTCGGCGCTGGACGCCGCGACGCACGCGGTGGAGGCGGCCAAGGCGCAGATCGCGCGGTCGCAGAAGGACTTCGACAACACGATCATCTCGGCGCCGATCGACGGGGTGATCGTGAAGCTCAACGCGGAGGTGGGTGAGCTGGTGCTGGTGGGCACGCTGAACAACCCCGCGTCGGTGATCATGGAGATCGCGGACCTGGGCGACGTGCTGCTCAAGGCGCGGGTGGACGAGACGAACATCGCGCCGGTGGCCGGCGGGCAGCGCTGCCGCGTGTACATCAACGCGTACGTGGGGCGGGTCTTTGCCGGCACGGTGGAACGGGTCGGCCTCAAGCGGCTGCTGGACACGCAGGGCACCGGGTACTTTGAGGTGGAGGTGGCGGTGCAGCCGCCGGACGACCTGATTCTGGCCTCGGGCCTGACCGCCAGCACGGACATCGAGGTGCAGACGCTGCGGGACGTGCTGAAGGTGCCGAGCCAGGCGGTGATCGACAAGCGGATCGAGGACCTGCCGCGGGAGGTGCGCGAGCACCCGCTGGTGGACCGTTCGCGCCTGTTCACGCGGGTGGTGTTCCGGCTGGTGGACGGTCGCGCCGTGGTGACGCCGGTGAGCATCGGCAGCAGCGACCTGACGCACTCGGTCGTGCTGGCGGGGCTTGAAGAAGGCCAGCCGATCATCACCGGGCCGTACAAGGCGCTGCTGGACCTCAAGCCCGGGGCGCTGGTCGAGCCCGAGAAGCCCAGGAACGCCCCCGCGCCCGCGTCGCCCGACGCCAAGGCCGGCGCCGCCCCCGCGGCCAAACCCGCCTCCAACGGCCCCGGCGTATGAACCCCATCATCCGGCTGCGACAGATCGAGAAGGTCTACCGGATGGGGTCCGAGCAGGTGCACGCGCTGCGCGGAGTGGACCTGGACATCGCGCGCAACGAGTTCGTGGCGATCATGGGCGCTTCGGGATCGGGCAAGAGCACGCTCATGAACGTGCTCGGCTGCCTCGACCAGCCCACCGGCGGCGTGTACGAGCTCAACGGTCTGCGCACCGACCGGATGTCGGCCGGCCAGCTCGCCTCGGTCCGCAACGCCCAGATCGGCTTCGTGTTCCAGTCGTTCGAGCTGCTGCCGCGGGCCACGGCCCTGCGCAACGTGATGCTTCCGCTGGTCTATTCGCGCCGGCTCTGGCTGGGCGCGCGACGGCGCGCCCTGCGGTCGCTGGAGCGGGTGGGGCTGGCCGACCGGGTCGGCCACCGGCCCAACCAGATGTCCGGCGGCCAGCGCCAGCGCGTGGCCATCGCTAGGGCCCTGGTCAACGAGCCGTCGATCCTGCTGGCCGACGAGCCCACCGGAAACCTCGACAGCCGAACCAGCGAGGAGATCATCGACCTGTTCAAGAAGCTCCACGCCGAGGGCCAGACGATCGTGATGGTCACCCACGAGGAGGACGTCGCCCGGCACGCCCACCGCATCGTCCGCCTTCGCGACGGGCGCATCTTCAGCGACTTCACCACCCGCGAGGACCCCATCCACGGCGAGTACCTCAACCGCATGATGCAGGAAGCGCTCTTCGCCGTGCGCGAGAAGGACGCCGAGCGCGCCGCCGGCGCGCCCGGCGCGGAGGCCGCGCCATGATCCTCGTGCGACTGCTGCTGCAGACCGTCGTGCTGGCGCTCGGCCAGATCTGGAGCAACCGCTTCCGCGCGCTGCTCACCACCCTGGGCATCGTCATCGGCACCGCGGCGGTCATCGCCACCGTCGGCGCCACCAACGGCCTCAAGGCGTACATGCTCAGCGAGCTGCAGAGCTTCGGGGCCCGCAAGGTGTTCATCGACGGCGACGTGCCCCGCAAGATGCGCGGGCGCATGAGCCGCGCCCAGGTCGAGCTCAAGATGGAGGAGATCCAGCAGCTGATCGGCCAGGTCACCACGATGGAGACCTTCACGCCGCTGTTCTTCGGGTCGTACGACCTGCAGGCGGGCCAGACGGTGCTGCGCTCGGTGCAGACGCTGGGCATCTGGCCCGAGTGGCACGAGATCGAGGCCCGCTACACCACCATGGGCCGGCCGTTCAACCGCATCGACGAGGAGCAGCACCTCAACGTCTGCCTGGTCAACGACAAGACCACCGAGTTGCTGGGCCTGCCCCTGGACCCCACGGGCGAGTTCATCCTCATCGGCGGCCGGCGGTTCCTCATCGTCGGCGTGGTGGAGACACGCATCCTCGGCGCCGTCTTCGGCGGGCAGGAGGCGCAGGCCGAGGTCTTCATCCCCCTGTCGGTCGCCATGGCCATGAATCCGCAGCGGCGCTTCGTGAACTTCCTGCTGGGCAACCTCAAGAGCGAGGACCTGGCGGAGGAGGCCAAGCAGGAGGTGTCGGTGATCATGCGGCGCATCCGCAAACTCGGCCCCGACGAGGAGCCGACGTGGCAGGTCGGCGTCGTGCAGCAGGTCATCGACCAGGTGAACCGCGTCGGCTCGGCCATCACCGCCGGCGCCGGCGGAATCGTCGCCATCAGCCTGCTGGTCGGGGGCGTGGGCATCATGAACATCATGCTGGTCAGCGTGTCGGAGCGCACGCGCGAGATCGGCCTGCGCAAGGCCGTCGGCGCCCGCCCGTCGGTGATCCTCATGCAATTCCTGGTCGAGGCCGTCGTGCTCTGCCTGGTCGGCGCCGCCATGGGCCTGGCGATCGGCTACGGGCTGGTGTACGGCCTTTCGACCATCCCCGGCAGCCCCCTGGAGAAGGCCAGCGTGCCCGTCTGGGCCACCACGCTTGCCGTCGGGTTCTCGGCCTTTACCGGAATCGTCTTCGGCATGTTCCCGGCCACCAAGGCCGCCCGGCTCAACCCCATCGAGGCCCTCCGCCATGAGTAAGCCCCGCACCCGCGTCCGGCCAGGCCCGGCACCGCTCTGGCTCGCCGCCTCGGCGATGACCGCGGGGTGCGTCGGCCCGCTTGGCCCCATGGCCGGCGACTCCGGAACGCCCCTTCCGCCCGAGCGCACGCGCCGCCTGGAACGCCTGACCCTCGAACAGTTCCGCGCCGCGGCGCCCGCCCGGCAACCCGCCGATGACCGCTCGGGCCTGACCGTGCCGCCGACGCGCCTGGCCGCCGACACCGCCGAACTCTCCCTCGAGCAGACCCGGGCCGACGTGCTGGCCAACAACCTCGACCTCAAGGTCGCGCTGCTCGACCCCTCGATCGCCTCCGAAGGCCGGCGCGCCGAAGAAGCGAAGTTCGAGGCGGTCTTCCGCCCGTTCATCCGCTACGTCAATCTCGACAACCCCACGTTCTCCACCACCACGCCCAACCAGCAGGACCAGGTCGCCGGCGGCGCGGGCGTCAGCATCCCCCTGCGGACCGGCGGCCGGCTGAGCGTCGACTACACCTCCGACCGCGTCAACGCCCCCAACCCCTTCATCCTCTTCCCCACCAGCTACAACGCCGGCCTGTCGTTCTCCCTCAGCCACCCGCTGCTCCGCGGGGCCGGGCGGGACGCCACCATGGCATCCATCCGCATCGCGGCGTACAACGAGCAGATCGCCGAGGCCCGCACCAAGCTGCAGGTCATCGCGCTGCTGGCCAACGCCGACCGTGCGTACTGGGCGCTCTACGCCGCGCGCCGTGAACTGGAAGTCCGCCAGCAGCAGTTCGAGGTCGCCCGCGAACAACTGGGCAAGGCCGAGCGCCGCGTCCGAGCCGGCGATGCGCCCGAGATCGAGATCACCCGGGCCCAGTCCGGCGCCGCCGAGCGGCTCGAGACCATCATCCGTGCCGAGAACGCCGTGCTGCTGGCCCAGCGCAACCTCAAGCGCCTCGTGAACCGAAAGGACCTGGACATCTCCGCGGGGACCACTCTGCTGCCCACGTCGCAACCGGCCCCGACCGCCTTCGAGTTCGACGGCGCGCAGCTGTGCGCCCTGGCCGCGGCCAATCGCATGGAACTGCTGGAGGCCGAGGTGCAGATTCTTGCCGAGTCGGCCAACGTGGACCTGGCCCGCAACAACGCCCTGCCGATCCTGAACTTCGATGGTTCCTATTCGTTCAACGGCCTGGCCACCACGTTCAGCGGGGCACAGGAATCGCTCGGCGAGCGTCGATTCCAGTCGTTCACCGCCGGGCTTTCCGCCGAGGTGCCGATCGGCAACGAGGCGGCCGAGGCGCGCCTGCGCGCGGCGATCCTGACCCGGCTGCGCCAGCTCGGCACGCGCGACGCCCGCGAGCAGACCGTCCGGCAGGAGGTGCTCGACGCCGTGGACCGTGTCGGGGCCGCGTGGCAGCGCATCCTCGCCGCCCGCCAGGCGGCGATCCTCGCCGGTCGCACGCTCGAGGGCGAACAGCGGCAGTTCGACGCGGGCGTGCGCACCAGCACCGACGTGCTCGACGCCGCCGCCCGACTGGCCGATGCGCAATCGGCCGAGATCCGCGCCCTGACCGACTACGAGATCTCGATCGTCGACCTGAGCGTCGCCACCGGCACCGTGCTGGGGGCCGCGCGCGTCGAGTGGCAGCCGCTCGGCCCGGCGCTGCTGCAGCGCCAGGCCGACGAGGCCGACGCCGCCCGGCGCGAAGAAGCCAAGCGCAACCCGCCCGCCCTGGGGCCGACGGGCCCCTGAGCCGCCCGCCGCTACCATCGGCCGTGATCGCCCCGGACGTCGGCCAACCCGCGCCCGATTTCGAATGCCGCGACCAGCACGGTAACACCCTGCGCCTGGCCGACCTGCGCGGCCGGTTCGTCGTCATCTTCTTCTACCCCAAGGACGGCACGCCGGTCTGCACGGCCCAGGCCTGCGGCTTTCGCGACCGCTTCGGCGAGCTGGCGCGCAGCGGGGCGACGGTGATCGGTGTTTCGCCCGACTCGGACACCTCGCACGCCGCCACCGCCGCACGGCACCACCTGCCGTTCGCCCTGGTCAGCGACGCCGACGGGCGCCTGGCGCGCCTGTTCGGTGTCGGCCGGTGGCTGGGCGTGCTGCCCGGGCGCGCCACCTTCGTGATCGACCCGTCGGGCGTCATCCGCCTGGCGTACCGGGGCTGGTGGAACGGCGCTCGCCACGCCACCGAAGCGCTGCGCATCATGACGCGCATGCAAACGCGGGACGCGACCACGTCGGCCGCGCCCCGCTGAAGGGGTCCGGGTTGTCGCGCGTGCCCGCTACTGGCCCTTGGGGGCCTTGAGCAGCGTGCGCTTGCCTTCGAGCATCACGTAGAGGTCGCCGGCGTTGCCGAGCATCCACTGCTGGCCCTCGCGCACCAGCGCGTCGACGGCGGCCTGGTACTCCGGCGTGCCGAACTCGATCGTGCGCTCCGGCTCGGCGGCCTCCTGCTCGATGAGCTGGGCGTCGGTCCAGCGGTTGTTGCGGAACAGCAGCGAACGCCCGTTGGCCGCCTGCACGCCGCGGTACTGCCGCTGGCCCAGGCCGGCGTCGCGGTCGCGGTTGAGGTACGCCAGCTTCACGTCGCCCATGAGCTGCTGGTTGTTCAGTTCCTTCTGAACGCCTTCCTGCCCGGCGCGCTTGCGCTGGGCCTCGGTTTCGAGCGTGCGGCCCGCGGCCTCGGGCGCCGCCGAAAGCGCCGGCATCGGCCGGCTGGCCGCCTCGCTGCCGGGCTCCACCGCCAGGAACGACGTGTACTCGGTGAGGATTCCGTGCCTGGTCGAGAGCGCCACGATCTCGCCGACCAGTTCCTTCAGGCCGGGATCGTTCTGCGGCGTGCGGGGCGGCTGCTCGGCCCCGGCCTGGCGGATTGCCTCGATCAGCGCGGCGATCTTCCTGCCCGCCCAGAGGCGGGGCACGTAGCCGTGGCGCGCCGAGGCGGACGCCGGGTCGAGCGTGAAGCTGTAGGACCGGGCCTTGCCGCCCTGCTCACCTTCCAACCGCAGCGTCACCGGCCCGCCGCCGGTGTACTGGCCCATGACCAGCACCTGGTCGCCGTCGAACACGTCGCCCAGCACGCCCGGCATCACCTCGCGCACCAGGCGCGGGCCGGCCTTGCCCGACGCGTCCAGCGCGGTGAGCCTCGGCGCCGACAGCACGGGGCCCGACAGCCGCCGATAGACCTGGCTGACGGCGACTTCCACGTTGTCGTCGGGCAGGACGAAGG
Source organism: Phycisphaeraceae bacterium (assembly GCA_026126345.1). Taxonomy (GTDB): domain Bacteria; phylum Planctomycetota; class Phycisphaerae; order Phycisphaerales; family UBA1924; genus JAHCJH01. Next base: position 16,290 of record JAHCJH010000030.1, read on the forward strand.
TTGACGCGGCGCGGCTCGTGCGGGCGATGCCCGTCAGGAGCGGCGTGTTCACGTCGAACCCGACGCCGAAGGTGAAGATCCGCCGCTTGGCGCTGTTGTTGTCTCGCGCCGCGTCGCGGATGCGCACCTCGTTGCGCTCGCCGACCGTCGGCAGCCCGTCGGTCAGGAACAGCACCAGGGGCAGGAACTCCGGCGTCGCCGGCTGGCGCAGGGCCTCGACCAGCGCATCGTGCAGCGCCGTGCCGCCGTTGGCCTGTAGCTGGCCGATGTACGCCCGGGCCTGCTGCATGGTCTCGGCCGTCTTGATCAGCGGGCGCGCCGCCATCGTCGAGATGGTGTCCGAGTAGTCCACGATGTTGAACGCCTCGCCCGGCTCCAGCCCTTCGAGCACCTGCGCCGCAGCGGCCTTGGCCTGCTCGATCTTCTGCCCGCGCATGGAGCCCGAGCGGTCGATGACCACGATCACCTCGCGCTTCGTGCGCGCCGCGGTGGGGCTCTGCGCCGGGGCGGCGCCCAGCAGCAGGAAGTAGCCGCCCCCGGGTCCGACCGACGCGTCGGGGTAGCACAGCACCGTCGCCGCCAGCGCGTCGTCGCCCGCCGCCGGCGGGGCCAGCACGTACGACAGCCGCAGCGAGCCCGGCGCGCTGGCCGAGCCCTCGGGCACGCGGAACTTCACGTGCCCGGCGCTCACCCGCTCCTGCGCGATCTCGTGGCTCGGCGAGTACACCGTCGCGATCGGCCGCTTGGACTTGATGCTCCCCTGGATCGTCCACGCCACGCCCTCGGCGCCCAGCGACTCGCTGCGCGGCAGCAGATAGTCCACCCGCGCGCCGTCGGCGGCGTGCACCTGTTCATAGGAGATCCGCACCTTCTGCGTCGCGCCCGCCGGGATGGGGAACACGCTCGAGCGGATCAGGTTGTACCCCGCGAACTCCAGCAGCCCCGGGTCGCGCTGGCGGTTCACGATCGCGTCGTAGATCCGGCGGGCCTCTTCGCGGCGCAGCAGCGTCGCCGTCGGTTCCGGTCCAACGCCGTCGTACTGAAACGAACGAACCGTCGCTCCCTCGGGCACCGGCAGCAGCACCTGCGCCTCCTGCGGACGGGCCGCGGGGTTGTGCAGCGTCAGCTCCAGTGTCGTGGTGCCGACCTGCTCCTCGATGTCCACCGTCACCCCGACGCCCTTGAGTTCCACCGCCTGCTCGCGGATCATCGGCGGCCGCCGGTGCGGGATGATGACCCGGTCCACCTCTTCGGGCGAGATCACGATCACCGTGGCCGGCGGGCGCGGCGTGGCGGGCTGAGCCAGGATCGCGCCGCCGACGAGGCTCAGCCCCGCCGCGGCGGCGCACACCAGGATTCGAACGTTCGCGCGCATGGATGAACTCCCGATGGAACGCCGGGCGCACACCGCGGCCCGACACCTATCCAGATGCGCCGCGGGGTCCGGGGTTCAACCAATCTCTGCATTCCGGCCACTTGTATCCGCTTCAACCAGCAGGGCATGCAAACCGAATGCGAACGGGCCGTGTCGAACCCCTGCTGTGCCGCGGCGCGGCACGGGGCTCGAATCCTCGGGCCGACAGGTCAGATCAAGCGGTGGGGAGGGGATTCGCTCCGCGGCGCCCGATGGGCGTCGAACCTCTGCTGTGCCGCGGCGCGGCACGGGGTTCGAATCCTCGGGCCGACAGGTCAGTTCAAGCGGTGGGGAGGGGATTCGAACCCCTGAACGGCTTGCACCGTTACCGGTTTTCAAGACCGGCGCATTCGACCACTCTGCCACCCCACCGGGGCGACCCCTGAGCGTAGTCGCCCGGCCTCTACGCTTGGGCCACATGCTCACGCACCCCCGATGGATGCTCGCCTGCGTGCTGCTCGGCCTGGGCGCGGCGTTGGCGCTGCTGACCGGCTGTCCCGGTACGCGCTCGGGTGCACAGGGCCCGTCGACACAAAGTCAGGGCGTCCGGGTCGCGGCCATGGCCCCCGGGGTCGCCGCCATCCTGCGCGACCTGGGCCTGGGTGACCGGATCGTCGCCCGGCACGGCTACGACCCGTTCACCGATGCCTCGGTGCCCGTCGCCGGCGAGCAGGAACGGATCGACTACGAGGTCCTGCTCCGCACGCGGCCCACGCACGTGATTCTCCAGTGGGGCGAGCGGCCGCTGCCGACGCGGCTCGTCGATCTATCGCTGGAGCACCGCTTCACCCTCATCAGCCTGCCGATGCTCACGCTCGAGGACATCCGCGCCGCCATCGTGCGGCTGGGGACGGACCTGATCCCGCCCGACGCGGTGCCCGGTTTCGAGAAGAACGGCCTGGACCGGCTGCTGCCGAAGTGGGACCGCGCGATGGCCCACCGCGCGGGCGCCGAGCCGGGGCGCATCGGCCGCGTGCTGCTGCTCTACGGCGCTTCGCCGCCGGCGGCGCTGGGCCCGGGCTCGTATCACGCCCAGATCCTCGAACGCCTGGGCGCCACGCCGGCCGTCGCCCAGGGCGCGCCGTTCATGCCCATGGACGCCGAGGACGTGCTGCGCCTGGCCCCCGACGCCATCGTCGTCATCCAGCCGCGGGAGCCGCACATGCCCCCGTTCCCCACGCCGCTGGACGCCTCGACGCTGGCGCCGATCCTGGGCACGCTGGCGCGGCTGGACATCCCGGCCGTGCGGCGCGGGCGGGTGGCGCTGATCGATGACCCCATGGCCCTCATCCCCGGGTCCAACCTCATCGAGTTCGCCGACCGCCTCGGCGAGGTGCTGATGCACTGGCACAGCGGCTCCCCGCGATAACCACCGGCCTTCACCTACACTCGGCCCCATGTCCTTCGACCCCCTGGCGATCCTGCGCAGCCGCTTCGCCCAGGCCATCGGCCTGGCCGTGCCCGAGCACGCCGGCGCCGATCCGCTCATCGCCCCCGGCAAGAACCCGGCGTTCGGCGATTTCCAGTGCAACGCCGCCATGAGCCTGGCCAAGCTCGTCGGCAAGCCGCCGCGCGAGGTCGCGGGGTGGATCGTCCGTCACGCGGCGCCGCTGGTTGGCGACGTGGCCGAGCCGCTGACCGAGGCCTCCATCGCCGGGCCGGGGTTCATCAACATCAAGCTGCGGACCGATGCGCTGGCCGACCTGCTGAACCGGCTCGACACCCCAACGCTCGGCATCGACCCGCCGGCCAACCCCCCCACCGTCGTCGTGGACCTGTGCGGCGTGAACCTGGCCAAGCAGATGCACATCGGGCACCTGCGCTCGACGGTCATCGGCGACACCCTGGCCCGCGTGCTGGAGCGGCTCGGCGCCCGAGTCATCCGCCAGAACCACGTCGGCGATTGGGGCCTGCCGATCGCCATGGTGACCGCTCGGCTGATGGACGAGTCCTCGGCGGGGCGGCTCGATCTGGCCCGGATCACGCTCGACGACCTCGACCGCGCATACCGCGCCGCCCAGCGCGAGTGCGAGCGCGACGCCAAGGGCCTGGCCGCGGCGCGAGCCTGGGGCATGGGCCCCAAGGCCCTGGCGGAACTGGAGGAGCAGGTGGCCGGGGCCGAGGAGCGCTACGCCCGGGCGCAGGCGGTGCTGGTGCGGCTGCAGCGCCACGACCGGGACGTGTACGCGGTCTGGCAGCGCATCAGCGATGTGACCATGTCGGCGTGCCTGGCGATCTGCGCCCGGCTCAACGCGCGGGTGCTGCCCGAGCACTCGGCCGGAGAATCCAGCTACGCCGGGTTGCTGGCGCCGCTGGTGGCCGACCTGGAAGGCCGCGGCATCGCCGAGCCCAGCGACGGGGCGCTGGTGGTGCGGCTGAACGACGCGGGCATCGAAGAGCCGTTGCTGGTGCGCAAGCGCGACGGCGGGTTCCTGTACGCGACGACCGACCTGGCGGCCATCCGCCACCGGGCCGGAACGCTGGGCGCCTCGCGCATCGTCTATTGCGTCGACGCCCGCCAGTCGCTGCACTTCCGACAGGTGTTCGCCGGGGCCCACAAGGCCGGGTACGACCGCACGCCCGGGGGCGAGCCGGCGACGCTGGAGCACGCGGCGTTCGGAACGATCCTGGGCGAAGACGGCCGCCCGTTCAAGACGCGTTCGGGCGAGAACGTGCGCCTCAACGACGTGATCGACGAGGCCGAGCAGCGGGCCCTGGCCGCCATCGAGCAGAAGAACGCCGACCTGCCCGCGGACGCCAAGCCCGCCGTGGCCCGGGCCGTGGCCGTCGCCGCGATGCGGTACACCGACCTGTCGGGCGAGCGCACCAAGGACTACGTCTTCAACTACGACCGCATGCTCGCGTTCGAGGGTGACACCGGGCCGTACCTGCTGTACGCGCTGGTGCGCATCCGCAGCATCTTCCGAAAAGCCACGGAGCGATCGATCGCGGCCCCGGCCGATGCGCCGCTGGCCGTCGTCCAGCCGGCGGAGAAGAGCCTCGCGCTGGCCCTGCTGCGCTACCCGCAGGCGGTGCGCGACGCGGGGACCACGCTGGAGCCCCACCGTCTGTGCCAGTACCTCTCGGCCCTGGCGGCGGCCTTCAGCGCGTTCTTCGACGCCTGCCCGGTGCTGGCGGCCCCCGATGAGCCGACCCGCGCGTCGCGTCTGCGCCTGTGCCGGATCACCGAGCGGGTGCTGGCCGACGGCCTGGATGTGCTGGGCATCCCGACCCTCGAGCGCATGTAGCACGCGCGGCGTGGCCGCGTTGACGCCCCGCCATCGTGCGCCAACCCGGCGCGCGGTGCGGCGCGGGACGACCATGGGCGGTCAGCAAAAGCAAAACCGGCCGGGTCGTTGGACCCGGCCGGCTGAGTGAACAGATCAGGCGTGTTCGAACCGGGCGAACCCGATCAGAACATCAGCTGGAACTGGAAGCGGAGCGCCGCCTCGAGGCCCTTGTCCGTGCCCAGCAGCCCGTTGCTGTTGGAGGGCAGGAGGCCGCTGCTGTAGTAGAAGTCGTCGGGGCCACCAGGACCGGTGGGGACGATGCGCGAGTAGTCGTCGGTCAGGGCGCCGGTGCGGTTGAGCGACATGATGCAGTCGATCGTCAGCTTGGCGGCGTGGCCGGCGAAGTAGTGGTTGTAGCCGAAGGTCAGGAAGCTGAAGTAGCTGGGCGACACGGTGTTGGTGCCGCTGGTCCAGCGGTTGTCGTCGAGCAGGATGCCGTCGTAGCGGAGGAAGATCTCGTCGTTCGCCGCGAAGCGCCAGGCGCCCTGCACGGTGAAGCCGAAGTCCGACATGTCGCTGTAGCCGGAACCGGTGTTGAAGAAGTTGTGGCCGCCGACGATGGCGCCGAAGAGCGACAGGCCCGAGCCCTCGATCTGGCCGTCGACGGTCCAAGAGAGGTAGTTGGCGTCAGCGCTGAAGTAGTCGCTGTCGTTGTTGGCCAGCTGGAAGTGCACCGCCGCGCCGATCATCGCGCCCATGGCGTCGCCCGGCATGGAGGTGTAGTCCTTGAGCTGGTCGTCGGTGCCGGCGAAGCGGTACTCGAAGCGGCCGGTGATGGCGAAGTCGGCCTCGTTGAACGAGGTGTAGTCGGTGTTCTGGGTGCGGAAGCCGTCGGTGATGTCGGCGCCGACCCACCAGTTCTCACCCTTGTACTTGGCGCCGATGCCCTGCACGCGGCCCTGGCCGAAGGCGGCGTTCACCATGCCGCGCTGCGACGACATCGTGTACACGTCGGCGTTGTTGTCTTCCTTGAGGAAGTAGGACTTGTACTGACCGCCGCGGACCGACCAGCCGTTGCCGACGTTGTAGTTGACGTAGGCGTCGTCCAGGGTGAACGTGCCGTTGCCGAACACCTCGCCGTTCCACCAGTCGTAGTAGTCGCCGGAGCCGAACTGGCCCTCGATGGCGAAGGTCAGGTCGGGGTTCACGACGTTGCCGCTCAGGCGGATCTTGGCCTGACGCATCGCGAAGCCGCTGTTGAACTCGTCGGTGTAGCTCGTGATCGTGTTCGACGTGCTCCGGAAGTTCATGATGTACTGGAACTGCGTGTACCCGCTGATGTTCAGCCGGTAGTTGCCGTCCGCAGACGCCATGAAGAAGTTCTTGTCGTACCCGGCGTCGCCGCCGCCGGCGAGCAGGCTCGAACGCGTCTCGGCGTCGGCCAGCATCTCGGACACGATCGCCCGGACTTCGTCCCGGCTGACGGGCTCGGCGGCGAGCGCGGCCAGGCTGTTGAAGCCGACCGCGGCGCCCGCGAGCACAAAGATGGTCTTGCTGTTCTTCATCCGCAGATCCCCTATGCAGTTACTGGTGTTCACTCGATGGTCCGGGGTGGACCTGCCGGGTACACCCCGGCACACCGATGTTAGCCAGTGTTCACGTACCGTCAACCATCGAACCAAGATCCCCCAAGGATTGACAATTGATCCCCAAACTGAACCGCCCAGAAACCCGGCATGCCGGATTTCTGGGCGGTTTTTGCGCTCCGTATATCCCCTGTTTAGGCTATCCGATCAGAACATCAGCTGGAACTGGACCCGGACGGCCGCCTCGAGCCCCTTGCTGGTGCCCAGCAGGCCCACGCCGGTGTTCTGCAGCACGCCGCTGCCGGAGTTGTAGTTCTGACCGTTGGGCACGATCCGCCCGGCGCTGGTCCGAATGCCGGCGGTGCGATTCAGCGACATGATGCAGTCGATCGTCAGCTTGGCGGCGTGGCCGGCGAAGTAGTGGTTGTAACCGAAGGTCAGGAAGTTGTACGCGTCGGGCGACAGGCCACGGTCGGTGTCGAGGAGGATGCCGTCGTACTTGAGGAAGATCTCGTCGTTGGCCGCGAAGCGCCAGCCGCCCTGGGCGACCAGGCCGAAGTCGTGCCGGTCGTTGACGCCGGAGCCGCTGTTGAAGAACGTGTGCCCGCCGACGACGGCTAGGAACAGCGTGAAGCCGCCGCCCTCGATCTGGGAATCGACGGTCCAGGAGAGGTAGTTCTGGTCGGCGTTGAAGACGCTGGAGTCGTTGTTGGCGAGCTGGAAGTGGAACGAGGCGCCCAGGTTCGCGCCCAGGGCATCGCCGGGCATCGAGGTGTAGTCCTTGAGCTGGTCGTCGGTGCCGGCGAAGCGGTACTCGAAGCGGCCGGTGATGGCGAAGTCGGCCTCCTTGCTGGAAGTGAAATCGGTGTTCAACGCCCGGAAGCCGTCGCTCACGTCGGCGCCGACCCACCAGTTGTCGGCCTTGTAGCGGGCGCCGACGCCCTGGGACCGGGACTGGCTGAACGCCGCGTGCACCATGCCGCGGTTGGCCGCGAGGGTGTAGACGTCGGAGTTGTTGTCCTCCTTGAGGAAGAAGGACTTGTACTGGCCGGCGCGGACCGACCAGCCGTTGCCGACGTTGTAGTTGATGAAGGCGTCGTCGAGGGCGAAGCTGCCGTCGCCGGAGACGGCCGAGGCGCTGTTGTTGGGCCCGTCGCCCCTGCCGAACACCCCCTGCACGGCGAAGGTCAGGTCGGGGTTGACCACGTTGCCGCTGAAGCGGATCTTGGTGTCGCGGTTGGTGAAGCCGTTGTTGAAGTCGTCGCCGGGCCCCGCGATATTGGCGTTGTCGCGGAAATTGGCGGTGTAGCGGATCTGGGCGTAACCGCTGACGACCAGCTTGTAGTTGCCGTCGGCCGAGGCCATGAAGAAGCCCTTGTCGTAGCCGGCGTTGCCGCCGCCGTCGAGCAGGCTGGAGCGGGTCTCGGCGTCGGCGAGCATCTCGGCGACGATGGCGCGCACTTCGTCGCGCCCCACGGGCTCGGCGGCCAGAACGGCCGGGCAGGCCAGGCCGATCGCGGCCCCGGCGAGGGAGAAGATCTTCGTGGTGGAGTTCATAGGGTACCTCGTTCGTCGGCGGTGAACGGGCGTCGGTCACTCGGCCCCGGCGCGACGCCCGTGCGCAGCCGGTGGCGAGCGAGGCTAGCGATCACTAGTGGCGGCCGCAACGCGCGCCGGGGTCCTGCGCTCCGGAATGGGCAACTCTTCACGGTTCCTTCAAACTCCAGCCGCGAGCCGCCGACGCCGCCGGTTACGATTCGCCTGCGGCGAACGCCGTTCGTCCGCCAACAACCGTGCCGAACCCGGGGCAGGAGCCGCCCATGGACCGCGCCAAACGAATCCTGGTCGTCGAAGACGAGCGCGACCTGGCCGAGCTGCTGGTGTACAACCTGCAGAAGGCCGGGCATGCCCCCTCGGCGGTGCACGACGGGGCCGCGGCGGTGGCCGCCGTGCGGCAGAGCCCGCCGGACCTGGTCATCCTGGATGTGATGCTGCCCAGGAGCTCGGGATTCGACGTGGCGCGGACGATCCGCACCGACCCAACCACGGCCAACGTCCCGATCCTGATGGTGACGGCCCGGGCGAGCGAGAACGACCAGATCGGGGGCCTTGGGGTGGGGGCCGACGACTACGTGACCAAGCCGTTCAGCATGAAGGTGCTGCTGGCCCGGGTGGACGCGCTGCTGCGGCGGGCCCCGCGCAGCGAGGGCGGGAGCGTGCGCCTGCGGGTCGGGGGCATCGAGGCCGACCTGGGCTCGCACAGCGTGACGGTTGACGGCGCGCCGATCAAGCTCACCCTGACCGAGTTCAAGCTGCTGGCGGCGCTGCTGGCGGCGCCCAGGCGCGTGCTGGGGCGGACCGAACTGATCTCCCGCGTGATGGGTCCCGGCGTGGTGGTGACCGCCCGTACCATCGACGTGCACGTGGCCGCCCTGCGCAAGAAGCTGGGCGAACACGGGGCGCTGATCCACACGATCCGCGGCGTCGGGTACCAACTGATGGTGCCGGCGGGCATGTTGGTCAGCAGCGAAACCGTGCCGGGCTGAGCCGCCCGGCCGGACCTGGCGCCGCACGCGGATGGACAAGGACCTTGCATGGCCGCTGGCGGGGATCGGGGCTTCGGCCCTGGCGGGCGCGTTCGCCGCCGCCGTCGCCGGCCAGCCGTTGACCGCCCTGGCGGTGGTGCTGCTCTCGCTGGCCGCGGCGGGCTCGATGGTCGTGGCGTGGCGTCGGGCCGCGGGCCGGCTTGGCGCCACGGGCGATCGGCTGTCGGAACTGCTGGACCCGGCGCGCCGTCGAGCGCCCGAGGGCCGCTCGGTGGAGGATCATCTTGACCGGTTGGACCGCGCCGCCGCGGACCTGCGCGCGGGCCTGGACGAACGGGGCAAGGAACTGGCCAAGTCGGCCGCGAATCTCCAGGCGCTGCTGGACGGCCTGGGCGAGCCGGTGGTGGCGACGGGCGAGCACGAAACGATCCTGCTGTGCAACCGGGCGGCCGAAACGATGACGGGCGTGCCGCCCGGGGGGCTTGCGGGGCTGCGGTTCCGCGAGGTGTTCACGCGTCCGGAACTGCTGGAGATGCACGGCACGGCCCGGGCCGGCAGGGCCACGAGCCGGCAGGTGCGCATCACCACGCCCGAAGGGGTGCGCACGTTCGAGGTGTCGGCCACGCCCCTGCCGGCGGCGTGGGGCAGCGGCATCTACGGCGCGGTCGTCTTCATGCGCGACGTCACCAGCCTCGCCCAGGCGGTGCAGATGCGATCCGACTTCGTCGCCAACGCCAGCCACGAGCTCAAGACGCCGCTGGCCAGCCTCATGGGCTTCATCGAGACGCTGCGCGGCCCGGCCGAGGGCGACCTGCCGGCGCAGCGCCGCTTCCTGGCCATCATGCACGAGCAGGCCGAGCGCATGCGCCGCCTGCTGGACGACCTGCTGAGCCTGTCCCGCATCGAGATGGCCGAGCACGCGCCCCCCACCGCACGCGTTTCGCTGGCACCGCTGCTGCGCCGCGCGGCCGACGGGTTCGAACCGCGCGTGGCCGCGCGCGGCCAGACGCTCGACCTGGCGATCGAGCCCGACCTGCCCGAGGTGGCGGCGGACGCCGATCAGCTGGCGCAGGTCTTCGGCAACCTGCTGGAGAATGCGGTGAAGTATGGGCGCGAAGGCGGCGTGGTGCGGCTGGCCGCGCGGCGCACCGCGGCAGGGGGGCGGCAAGGGGTCGCGATCGCGGTCGGCGACGACGGCAGCGGCATCGCGCCGGAACACCTGCCGCGCCTGACCGAGCGCTTCTACCGCGTCGATGCCGGCCGCTCGCGCGCCATTGGCGGCACGGGGCTGGGCTTGGC
>JAHCJH010000031.1 GCA_026126345.1 Phycisphaeraceae bacterium
CCGCTTGGACCGCGGAAGGCCCTTCGTCCACGCTCGGCACGCCCCTTGCCCCCGAAGCAACGAATCCGGTGCGCGGTCGCTCCAGCGATCCCGTGCCGGCGACCGGACAGATACCAATCGATCAGCCCGGTTCGAACCCCTCCCCGTCCCCTTCCAGACCAGACACGCACGGAGTCACCTCACGATGGGCGCCAAGAACTTCGCTTTCGACGTCGACGCTCGCCAGGCCCTCTTCGCCGGCGTGGAGAAACTCGCCAAGGCCGTCAAGAGTACCCTGGGCCCCCGCGGCCGCAACGCGGTGCTCGACAAGTCCTGGGGCGGCCCCACCGTCACCAAGGACGGCGTCTCCGTCGCCGACGAGATCGAACTCAGCGACACCGTCGAGAACATGGGCGCCCTGCTGGTCAAGGAGGCCGCCAAGAAGACCTCCGACGACGCCGGCGACGGCACCACCACCGCCACCGTCCTGGCAGAGGCCCTCTTCCGCGAAGGCCTCCGCCACATCACCGCGGGCGTCGATGCCAACGCCCTGGTCCGCGGCATGAAGAAGGCCGTCGAGGCCGCCACCGCCCACATCGCCTCCATGGCCAAGCCCGTCAGCGGCAACGCCGACGTGCTCAACGTCGCCACCATCTCGGCCAACAACGACGCCGAGGTGGGCAAGATCATGGCCGACGCCTTCGGCAAGGTCGGCAAGGACGGCGTCATCACCGTCGAAGAGGGCAAGAGCCGCGACACCGAGGTCGTCGTCGTCGAGGGCATGCAGTTCGACCGCGGGTTCCTGTCGCCCAACTTCGCCACGAACCCCGACAAGATGATCTGCGAGCTCGACAAAGCCCTCGTGCTCATCCACGAGGACAAGATCGACAGCATCCAGAAGCTCGTCCCGCTGCTCGAAAAGGTCATGCAGGCCAAGAAGCCCCTGCTCATCATCGCCGAGGACATCACCGGCGACGCCCTGGCCACACTGGTCATCAACAAGCTCCGCGGCACGCTGCAGGTCTGCGCCGTCAAGGCCCCCGGCTACGGCGACCGCCGCAAGGCCATGCTCGAGGACATCGCCGTGCTCACCGGCGCCGATCCGGTCATGAAGGACGTCGGCACCGAGCTGGACAAGGTCGAGCTCAAGCAGCTCGGCATGGCCAAGAAGATCGAGATCGACGCCGACAACACCACCATTATCGAGGGCGCCGGCTCCAGCAAGGCCATCCAGGCCCGCATCGAGCAGATCCGCAAGGAGATCGAGATCACCACCAGCGACTACGACCGCGAGAAGCTCCAGGAGCGCCTGGCCAAGCTCACCGGCGGCGTCGCCCAGATCAAGGTCGGCGCCTCCAGCGAGGCCGAACTCAAGGAGAAGAAGGCCCGCATCGAAGATGCGCTGCACGCCACCCGCGCCGCGGTCGCCGAGGGCATCGTCCCCGGCGGCGGCGTCTCGTTCCTCCGGGCCCGCGCCGCCATCGAGAAGATGCCCGAGTGGAAGGCCGTCTTCGGCAAGAGCGCCGACGTCACCTCCGACGACGTTGGCCAGATGAAGTACGACTTCGCCGCCGGGGCCGACGTGGTTCACAAGGCCCTGGCCCTGCCCCTGCAGACTATCGCCGACAACGCCGGCGACAAGGGCACCGTGGTCGTCGCCCGCGTCGCGGAGGGTTCCGGCGCCTTCGGCTACAACGCGCTGACCGGCGACTTCGGTGACCTGCTCAAGGCCGGCGTCCTCACGCCCGCGAAGGTCGACCGCTCGGCCCTCATCAACGCCTCCAGCGTCGCCACCGTCCTGCTCACCAGCGACTGCGTCATCACCGACGCGCCCAAGGACAAGGACGACGACCACCACGACCACAGCCACGGCGGCGGCATGGGCGGCATGGGCGGCATGGGCGGCATGGGTGGCATGGGCGGCATGGGTGGCATGGGGTTCTAAACATGAACGTGAAACTCGAGATCGATGAGCCTCTTCCCCTTCGCAACGAGGGAATCATCCTGCACATATCGTCCGACAAGGGCAGGCTCGGACGACTGCGTATTGGGAAGGCCACAGTCGAATGGATGCCATCTGGCAGATCCAAGGGACGCGGTCATAAGTTCCGAGTGGGAGAATTCTGCGAGTACCTGAGTAGGGCAGCTGAGTCTGCCTCTGCCCATCACGATCGATAGGTGAATTGTGCCGTTCGCGGAGTCCCAAGCGAGCTCCTTCGACTCGCGAGACCACGGGAGAAACTGAGCATGGCAAGTGCCAAAGACCTTCTGAACAAATCCGGCGGCGGAGGCTTCTTCGCCAAGCCCGCCGCCACGCCCCTCGTCCCCCCGGCCGACGCCAAGGACAAGGCAGCCCAGCCCCACGGCCCGGGCAAGCCCGTCGCCAAGCACGCAGCGCCCGGCGCCGCCAAGCCCGCGACCAAGGCCGGCGGCTCCTCAACCCCGACGAGCGTCCGCCCCAAGGTCTGACCCCATGCAGCAGGTGCTCGACATCTTCCTGCACCTTCAGGATCACCTCGGGTCCATCATCAAGGACTACGGGCCGTGGGTCTACGCGCTGCTCTTCGCCATCATCTTCGCCGAGACCGGCCTGGTCGTCACGCCATTCCTGCCCGGTGACTCCCTGCTCTTCGCCGCGGGCGCGTTCACGTCCACCGACGCCGGCGAGGCCACCCGCCTGAGCCTCTGGCTTCTGCTGGGCCTGCTCATCGTTGCCGCCGTGCTCGGCGACGCCGTCAACTACCACGTCGGCCGCTGGGTCGGCCCGCGTCTGTTCAAGGGTCAGGGCGTCGGGTTCTGGGGCAAGCTCCTCAGCCGCAAGCACCTCGACCGCGCCCACGCCTTCTACGAGCGCTACGGCGGAAAGGCCGTCGTGCTCGCCCGCTTCGTCCCCATCGTCCGCACGTTCGTCCCCTTCGTCGCCGGCGCCGGGGTCATGAACTACTCCCGTTTCGCCTTGTACAACGTCTTCGGCGCTGTGCTCTGGGTCGGCATCTGCGTCCTGGCCGGTCACTGGTTCGGCAACATCGAATTCGTCAAGAAGAACTTCTCCATCGTCGTGCTGGGCATCATCGCCGTCTCGCTCATCCCCATCGCCATCGAAGTCTGGATGCACCGCCGCGCCAAGGCCGCCGGCGCAACCGCGCCCGCCCCGTCCGCTCCCAACCCCACGACCACACCCTGACCCGTCGTCGCGATCAGTCGTCCCGTCCCACATTCCTGATTCCAGCGCTCAACCACACGCATTCAATCGGAGCCTCACCATGGCCATCAAGCCCCTCGAAGACCGCGTCCTCGTCAAGCCCGCAGAGTCCGAGACCAAGACCCCCTCGGGCATCTACCTCCCCGAATCCGCCAAGGAAAAGCCCGTCCGCGGCAAGGTCATCGCCGTCGGCCCCGGCAAGCGCCTCGAGAACGGCAAACGCGCCGAAATGTCCGTCAAGATCGGCGCCACCGTCGTCTACGGCAAGTACGCCGGCTCCGAGGTCGAGATCAAGGGCGAGAAGCACCTGATCATCAAGGAGTCCGAACTCCTCGGCGTGCTCGAGGGCTGATTCCCACCGTCCGCCCGCGCACCCCGCGGCCGGATCGACGCCGTTCCGACCTTCGCCCCGGGCCCACGCCCCATCATCCCGTCTCCGCCTCGGGCGGCACCCGCCCCCGAGCCCATTGACTCAGAAGGACTCATCATGGCCACCAAGCAGCTCATGTTCTCCGACGCCGCCCTGCTCGAAATGAAGAAGGGCGTGCAGCGTCTGGCCCGCGCCGTCAAGGTCACCATGGGGCCCTCGGCGCGCCACGTCGTCATCCAGAAGTCCTACGGCGGCCCCATGATCTCCAACGACGGCGTCTCCGTCAGCCGTGAGATCACCTTCCCCGAGCCGTTCGAGTCCATGGGCGCCAAGATGGTCACCGAGGTCGCCAAGAAGACCAACGACGAGGCCGGCGACGGCACCACCGCCGCCACCGTCCTGGCCGAGGCCATCTTCCTCGAGGGCCTCCGCCACGTCGCCGCGGGCGCCAATCCCGTCCTGCTGCAGCGCGGCATCAACAAGGCCGCCGAGACCGCCGCCGACGCCATCTCGAAGATGGCCGTCAAGTGCAAGGGCAAGGACGACTACGCCAAGGTCGCCACCGTCTCGGCGTCGCACGACGCCGCCATCGGCAAGCTCATCGCCGAGGCCATCGACAAGGTCGGCCCCGACGGCGTCGTCGAAGTCGAGGAGGGCAAGGGCGCCGAGACCACGCTCGACTACGTCGAGGGCATGGCCTTCGACAAGGGCTACATCTCGCCCTACTTCATGACCGACCCCAAGACCGCCGAGTGCGTGCTCGAAAACTGCCTCATCCTGCTCTACGAGAAGAAGATCGCCAATCTCGCCGACTTCCTGCCCTTCCTCAACAAGGTCGCCACCAGCGGCCAGCCCCTCCTGGTCATCGCCGAGGAGGTCGAGAGCGAGGCCCTGGCCGCGCTGGTCGTCAACCGCCTGCGCGGTGCGCTGAAGATCTGCGCCGTCAAGGCCCCCGGCTTCGGCGACCGCCGCAAGTCCATCATGGGCGACATCGCCGTGCTGACCGGCGGCACGTTCTTCTCCGAGGACCTCGGCCGCTCGCTGGAGTCCATCGAGCTCTCCGAGCTCGGCCGTGCCAAGAAGGTCGTCATCAACAAGGACGAGACCACCATCATCGAAGGCGCCGGCAAGAAGAAGGACATCGAGGCCCGCGCCGAGCAGATCAAGGCCCAGCACGACAAGTCCACCAGCGACTACGACCGCGAGAAGTTCATGGAGCGCCTGGCCAAGCTCACCGGCGGCGTCGCCATCATCAACGTCGGCGGCGCCACCGAAGTCGCCATGAAGGAGAAGAAGGACGCCGTCGACGACGCCCTCAACTCCACGCGCCACGCCGCCCGCGACGGCTACGTCCCCGGCGGCGGCGTCGCCCTGCTGCGATCGCAGTCCGCCATCGACGCCGCCATGAAGAAGGCCCAGGGCGACGAGAAGCTCGGCTTCCAGATCGTTCACGCCGCCGTCGAGGCGTGCGCCCGTCAGATCGCCGTCAACGCCGGCACCGACGGCGACCTCGTCGTCGCCAAGGTCAAGGAAGGCTCCGGTGGTTTCGGCTTCAACGCCCAGTCCGGCCAGTACGGCGACCTCGTCAAGATGGGCATCATCGACGCCGCCAGCGTCCCCAAGACCGCCCTGCTCAACGCCGCCAGCGTCGCCGGCCTCATGCTCACCACCAGCGTCATGATCGCCGACCTCAAGGACGATGCCAAGCCCGCCGCCGGCGCGACGGCCTAAGAACCCAAACGTTCACCACGGAGACACCGAGACACGGAGAGCGCACGGAGAGAACGGCGTGGATCAGACTCTGGCCGCACCGGTGCTGCCCGTGCGGTCGGATTTGGAAACGTCCAAGCGCAACTTGACCGCCACGACCGATGGCCACGACCCACTCACCGAGACCATCATCGGGGCCGCCATCGAGGTACATCGAGCGCTCGGGCCCGGGCTGCTCGAGTCGGCCTATCAGGAGTGTCTCGTCATCGCGCTCCGTGATCGCGGGCTTTCGGTTGCCAGGCAGGTCGAGCTGCCGATCGAGTTCCACGGACACATCGTCAAACCCGCCTATCGCATCGACGTGGAGGTGAACCAGCAGGTCATCGTGGAGGTCAAGGCGGTCGAGTCGATCCTGCCCGTGCACGAGGCCCAACTCCTGACCTATCTTCGGCTCTCGCGAAGACGCATCGGGCTGCTCATCAATTTCTGTGTGCCCATGCTCAAGGACGGCGTCCGGCGTCGAGTGCTCTAGCCCCCTCACATTTCTCCCGTGCCAACCTTGGCTGCGTCCCCCCTCCTTGCCTTCTGCTCGGTGCGTCCTCTGTGACTCTGTGACTCGGTGGTTTCCCTCATGCCAACCACACGCGACTACTACGAGATCCTCGGCATCGACCGCAAGGCCGACGCGGACGAGATCAAACGCGCCTACCGCCGGTTGGCCATGAAGTACCACCCCGACCGCAACCCCGGCGACGCCGACGCCGAGCAGAAGTTCAAGGAATGCGCCGAGGCCTACGAAGTCCTCGCCGACGACCAGAAACGCGGAATCTACGACCAGTTCGGCCACGAGGGTCTCCGCCGCGGCGGCGGTCCCGCCACCCACGACTTCTCCCGCATGAACGTCGAGGACATCTTCTCGATGTTCAACGACATCTTCGGCGGAGGAGGCGGCCCCTTCGGAGGCCGCCGCTCAGGCCCCCGCGCCGCCCACGGGTACGACCTCGAAACCGAAGTCGCCCTCACCCTCGAAGACGTTCTCACCGGCATCGAGAAGCCCGTCGAGTTCACCCGCCTGGACGTCTGCGACGCCTGCGTCGGCTCCGGAGCCAAGCCCGGCTCC
Organism: Phycisphaeraceae bacterium; assembly: GCA_026126345.1. Lineage (GTDB taxonomy): Bacteria > Planctomycetota > Phycisphaerae > Phycisphaerales > UBA1924 > JAHCJH01. Next base: position 6,382 of record JAHCJH010000031.1, read on the forward strand.
AAGCCCGAAACCTGCAAGACCTGCTCCGGCCAGGGCAAAGTCCAGCAGGTCGGCCTCGGCGGAATGTTCCGCATGGTCACCGCCTGCCCAGCCTGCGCCGGGCGCGGCAAGGTCGTCCGCGAGTTCTGCCCCGCCTGCAAGGGCAAGGGGCGCGTCCCCCGCCAGCGCAAGCTCTCGGTCCGAATCCCCCCCGGCATCGCCGACGGTCAGGCCGTCCGCGTTAAGGGCGAAGGCGAACCCCCGCCCGCCGAAGAGTCGCCCGACGGCTCCGGCATCCGCGGCGATCTCCACGTCGTTATCCGCGTCCGCGAGCACCCCATCTTCCAGCGCGACGGCGACAACCTCCTCGTCGAGCTGCCCATGTCCTTCACCCGCGCCGTCCTCGGCGCGGAAGTCGAAGTCCCCACGCTCGACGGCGAACGCGCCAAGCTCACCATCCCCCGCGGCACCCAGCACGGCACGCTCTTCCAGATCCCCGACCAGGGCCTGCCCAACCTGCGCTCCGGCCGCCGCGGCGACATGATCGTCATGGCCAAGCTCGAGATCCCCAAAAAGCTCTCCGCCGGCCAGGAGAAGCTCCTGCGCGACTACGCGGCAGGCGAGAACGAGAGCGTCCTGCCGGAAAGTCAGGGTTTCTGGAAAAAGGTCAAGTCCGCCCTCGGCGGCAAGGGCTCCTAGCGACCCCCGACGGGCCCCCGCCCCGCCCCCGCCGGGCACGCCGATTGCACACAGTTCCTTCGACAGGAGCGCCCAGCACCCATGTGGAAGTCCAAGCCCGACAAGCCGAGCGAGCCGCACGCCGACCCCGCGGCCCGCGCCGCGCCGGACGCCGCCCACGGGCCCGACGAAACCGCGGCGCTGCTCGACGACCTCCAGCGCCAGGTCGCCGAACTCACCAAGGCTCGCGACGAAGCCCAGGACGCCTACACGCGCGTCCTGGCCGACTACTCCAACAGCCAGCGCCGCGCCGGCTCCAACGAGCAGCAGGCCCGTGAGCAGGGAATCCGCGGCGTGCTCCTGAGCGTCATGCCCGTCGTCGATCACTTCGATCTGGCCCTCTGCCAGGACCCCGACAAGGCCAGCGCCAAGCACGTCATCGACGGCGTCGCCATGATCAAGGACGAACTCCTCCGCGCCCTCACGGCGCACGGCATCGGCCTGGTCCGGCCCGGGCGCAACGACGCCTTCGATCCCAACCGCCACGAGGCCGTCGTACAGCAGTCCGCCGAGGGCGTCGAGCCCGGCCACGTCGTCGCCACGCTCCGCATCGGCTATACCCTCAACGACCGCGTCGTCCGCCCGGCGCAGGTCTCCGTTGCCCCGGCGGTGGGGGGCTGATCGCCGTGCCCACCTACGAGTACAAGTGCAACGCCTGCGGCCACCGTTTCGACGAGTTCCAGTCGATGACCGCCAGGCCCCTGCGCACCTGCCCGGCCTGCGGCAGAAAGAAGCTCGAACGCCTCATCGGCATCGGCGCCGCCGTCGTGTTCAAGGGCTCCGGCTTCTACCAGACCGACTACCGCTCCGAGAGTTACAAGAAGGCCGCCGAGGCCGACAAGAAAGCAGCCGAGCCCGCCAAGGCCGAGTCCGCGCCGTCGACCGCGCCGAGCGCACCGGCTTCCGGCGCCGGCTCACCCGCAAAGCCCGCCCCCGCAGCGCCGAAGCCCGACGCGGCACCCAAGACGTCGTCCCGCAAGCGCCGCTGAGGCCGCGCCGGGAGAGTTCACCGGGGCCGTGATTCCCGGCGGTTCAAGAGCGATTCAGCCCGGCTCTTCCACGCGGCCGCTCGCTGAACCGCGTCAGACGGTCCCCCTTCGGCCGCCCATTTCTCGTAGATCGTCGAGGCCGTGCCGCACAACTGCGCCATGGTCTGATCCTGCGAGAGTGCGTCCGGCCTGGGGTGGCGCTCGAGATCCTTGATCGACGCCTCAATCTCTCCGGCGGCGGCCGCGAACCGCGCCGGCCCCAGCGACACGTCGGAAGCCAGTGCGTCCGCTCGAATTCCTCTCAACGTCGCCCGAACCCAGGGCTGCTTCGGCGCAGGGCCGAGCCCGGCGATCGTCTCATCGAGGAGCGCCACGCCCTCGCTCGCTCGTCCGGACCTTGCAAGACACTGTGCCAGGTTCATCCGCGACACCGTGATCCACCAGTCGCTCGCCGGTGGGACGCGCTCGGCCTTGCCGATGATCCATCTCAGCAGCGACTCCGCCCCGTCCAGACGATCTGTCCTCATGAAGGCGACCGCCGCGTCGCAGCAGATCTGAATGGCCCGGGGGTGATCCTCGGGCAGGGCCGACCTGACCTCGGCCACCAGTTGCTCGAAACGGACCGCCGCGTCCAGATGTTCCTCCCGGTACGAACTCGACAAGGCTCGATCGTACTTCGCGACCAGCGCCTCCACCGACGTCGGCTGATCGCTGACGCCGTAAAGCGCCACGCTCACGTCGAGCACATCGGACTCCAGGTCCAGCCGCCGGCCGTCCTGAAGCGATCTGGCGATCCGGTACAGTTCCGCCGCCCAGACGCCGGCGCGTTCCGACCGAAGCGGCTCAGTGCTGCGCCTGACCGCCTCGATCATCGGTGCAACCGCCTCGTATCGCTCCGCCGCGACCAGTGCCCCGAGCCGGGCGACCGACGCCGCGACCTCGAACTCGCCCGTGGAGATCGCCGCCGCGCTCGATTCGAGCAGTTCCAGGGTCTCCGAGGGCGTCAAGCGCCCATCACGACCCGCGAGCAGTGACGCGTACACGATCCGCTCCCGATCCGGGTCAAGCCCGGCGCACCCCGAGATCAGCGACCGGAGCGCACGCGACGCTCCCTCCCGGTTCTGCAGTCGAAGCTCCATCACCGCGAGCCAGTACTCGATCACCGCCGCCCGGTGCGGGTCCGGCTTCCTCGCTTCCCGCGCCAATCGAAGAGCCCGTGCGTACCGCTCCCGCGATTCGCCGGTCCTTCCATCCGCCCGCGCCGCCTCCGCCAGCGCAGTCTCGATCTCGAGGCGCAGGCCATCGGCCGTGCGCTCGGTCGAGGCCGCCGCTTCCTCGAGCTGTGCGATCGCCCACCGGCGCGCCGCATCATCCGCCCGATTCTCCGTCGACTCGAGCAGCGCGACCAGCGCGTCAACCACGGCGGGGTGCGCCGCCTTGCGCGACGACAAGCCGTCCTCCGCGACCGACTTGAGCAGCGCCACCGCCAAGGCCGCGTGCCCTTCCTTCCGCATCAGGATCGCCCGCCGAAGCCCCGCCCGCATCACCCGTTCGTTCGCACGACCCAGCAGCTCCCGGCCCGCCGTGTGCGCCGCTTCGATCAGCACCCCGGCGGACGCCGACATGCCTCGCGCCGCCAGCGTGTTCAGGGCCCACCCCGAGACCGCGTCCGGAACGCGTTCGCCGAACAACGGGATCTTCATGAGCGGCCCGAGTTCGGACACCGCCCACGTGACCGCCTCCCCCCGTCGTCCAGTCGCCGCCTGCTCTTCCATCCGGGCGATGGCCTCGTCGATCGTCCGTCTCAGCGACTCCGGAGTTTCCCCCTTCCCTCGGACCTCGCACGCCATGCGCAGCATGACGCTGTCCAGCGGCGCGCCCCAACTGCCGCGCGCCAGCGACCCGTACATCGCCACGTCGCCTCCGGCTCGCAGCGTCGCCGGATCCGTTTCGCCCTGGCAGATCCGCCGGATCTCAAGCTCACGCCGCGCGATAGCCTCGGCCCGGCGTGCTCCGAGCGCGCTGTCATCTGTCTCCGCTCGGACGGGCCGGATCATCGCCGCCAGGGTGTCCGCCACCTGGACGCTGACCCGTCCGTGCTGCCGCTCTCGAAGCGCCAGCGCCCGCCGAAGGTGGTGCAACGCCTCGTGCGGCCGACCCAGCTTCGCGTACACGGTTCCGATGGTCTGCCGCAACTCCGATTCGATCACCGGTCGAGGCGGCGAACTCTCCAGCCTCGCGGCGGCTCGGTCCACCATTTCCTTCACCGTCAGGTCCGCCGCGTTGCCCCGATCCGGATCGATCGATCCGAGCAACCCGTCGTTCAGAAACCGATTGATTTCCGATGCGATGTCCGCCTGGTCCACCGCGGTTCCGAGTGCAACCTTCTTCTCATCCCGTTCGCGCCGAGTCAGTTCGAAGGCGTACGACATGACCGCCAGGCCCGCCACCAGCATCAGCACCGCCGACCCGAGCCCCGCGACGAGGCCCTTGTGGCGAAGTGCGAATTTCCGGAACTGGTACCACGCCCCGGCGGGTCGCGCCGAAATCGGCTCGTTCCGAAGGTAGCGCCGGATGTCGCTGGCCAGCGCTTCCGCCGAGGGATACCGCCGAGCCTTGTCCTTCTCCAGAGCCTTGCCGACAATGGTCTCGACGTCTCCGCGCAGGGCCCGCACCACGCTCGACAGCCGGCGAGGCGAATCATCACGAATCACGCGCACCGCGTCCGGTATCGACCGCCCCGAGAGATCGTGCGGCATCACGCCGGCAAGCAGTTCGAACGCGATCACGCCGAGCGTGTACACGTCGCTGCGCGTGTCAAGGTCGTCAGGGTTCCCCGTGACCTGCTCGGGGCTCATGTACGGCAGCGTGCCCAGCAGCTGGCCCGCCGCAGTTTCGACCGAATCTGGTTGAACGTCGCTGCCCGTGACCCGCGCCACCCCGAAATCGAGAACTTTCGGTTGCCCCGATTCGTCCACCAGGATGTTCACCGGTTTCAGATCCCTGTGGATGACGCCTTTCTGGTGCGCGTGGTGCACGGCGTCGCACACGCGTGCCAGGATCTCCAGTCGCCCGCGAACGTTCAGCCCGGCGTTCCTGGCATGCTCGGACAGCGAGCTGCCCTTGATGTACTCCATCGCGAAGAACGGAGTTTGCTGCCCCTGCGAGTCGACGAACGTGCCGGCCTCGTACACCTGCGCAATCCCGGGGTGCTGCAATCGCCCCAGCACTTCCGACTCGTGCTCGAACCGCCGCAACTTCTCCGGCGTCATCAAGCCGCCGCGGATCACCTTCAGTGCGACCGTGCGCCGAGGTTGATCCTGTGTCGCCTCGTACACCACGCCCATGCCGCCGACGCCGATGAGCCCCGCTACCGTGTACCGCCCGATGCGCTGCGGCGTCGGCGACGCCGCTTCCCCGTTCTCGCCCGCAGCGCCGAAGAGCGACCGAGTCGGGTCGTCGTGACCCGGAGTTGACGCGGAACCAGACGCCCCCTTCGGGTCCATGTCGGCCGAGTGCGACATGACTTCAGCGTATCAATTCCACCGCAGTTCGCCGCGGCCGGCAACGGTCCTGCGGATCACACTTCGCCCCGCTTCGCCCCGCACTCCGGGCACGTCCGCGCCCCGTCGGCCACCGGCACCCGCTCCAGGTCGTACCCGCACGTCAGGCAGCTCCGCCCCCGCGCCCGACGGATCCCCGCCAGCCACCCCACGCTCCAGCCCACGAGCCCCGCCGACAGCGGCAGCGTCGGCCACAGCGGCACCACCAGCAGTTCCGCCGGCGGCACGTTCACCCGGAACGGCCGCCACGACGTCGCCCAGTCGAAGTGCCACCCCCGCATCGTGTACACCCCAAGCGGCCCGAACCACGCATCGTTGTCCCCGGCGAACGTGAACCGCGTCGGGTTGAACCCAACCTGCAGGCACCCGTCGCCCACGCACACCATCCACCCGCTCCCGCTCCGCACCCCGATCTCCCGGTCGATCGTCCCGATCGTCGTCGCCACCGACAGCACCGCCAGCGCGATGCCGGCCGAACGGACTCTTCTCATCCCACGCGGCGTCATGTTCCGGACTCCATGGCCCCAAGCCTATCGTCCCGCGTGCGGATCATCGGCCACGGCATCGACCTCGTCCCCGTTGAGCGCATGTACCGGCTCATCCTCGACCACGGCGACCATTTCCTCGCCCGAGCCTTCAGTCCGCAGGAAATCGCCGATTGCCGCGCTCAGCGCCGCGAGGCCGAGCGCTTCGCCTCCCGGTTCGCCGCCAAGGAAGCCGTGTTCAAGGCCCTGGGCACCGGCATGACCAACGGCATCACCCTGCTCGACGTCGCCGTCGAGTCGCTGCCCTCAGGACGCCCGACGCTCATCGTCCGCGCCCGCGCCGCCGAGATCGCCGCCGCGCAGGGCATCACCCAGTGGCACGTGTCGCTCACCGATACCGACGCGTACTCCATGGCCTCGGTCATCGCCTGCGGGCCCGATTGAGCCGTCGCCCGCGGACGCCCCTCACTTCTTGCCGCCGCCCGAGCCCGACGACTGGTTCGACGTCGTCCGCTGCTGGCCCGACTGCGTCGCCGCGTCCCGACCACTGGAGCTCGACGAGTCCCGTTGACTGGAGCTGTTCGACGAGCTCGACGAGTCCCGCTGGCCGGAACTGTTCGACGAGCTCGAAGCGTCCCGCTGGCTGGAACTGTCCGTCGAACGCTGCGACTTCCGATCGCTCGACGACGCACTTTCGCCGCTCGACTTCTTGTCGCTCGAACGATCCACGTCCGTCGCCGCACCGCCCATCGAGTCCAGCGACGCCCACGGGTCGTCCTTCGGCCGTTCCCCGGCCGCCCGGCGCGCCGCCTCCTGCCGCTCCAGTTCCGCCCGCCGCGGCAGCCACTCGTTCTTGTACCACTCCGCCCACTTGTTCCGGTCGTACCCCAGGTGCGCCGTCGACTTCCCGCCCATCCCCTCGGTCGTCAGCCCCACCAGCGACTGGTGCAACTCCGTCGCCAGCGTCGTCACCACCGCGTTCTGCACCTTCAGGATCGTCCCCTCGGTCAGCACCCCGATCACCGGGTCGAACGCCACGGCGCTGTCGCCCACCACGGGAATCAGGTCCGCGACGAACGCCCGCTGCGTCCCGATCATGATCCACGCGATCACCTGGTTCGGGTCGCCGTCGTCCCGAGGCGACATCACCTGACCGGCGATCATCATCGGGATCGCGTCCCACAGCTTCAGGCTCTGCGCCACCCCGCCCGCCGCCCCCAGCACCGTCCGGTTCGGCGTCGACAGCCCCTCGGCCACCATCGACTGCACCGGGATCGGCGCCGGCTTGTCCTTCAGCAACTCGCCGAGCTTCTCGTGCGCCGCATCGCGGAACTGCCCATCGCGGCTGAAGATCGCGGCCCACGCGATCGCCGCCAGCGCCTCGTCGTTGCCCTGCGCCGCGAAATGCTCCAGCAGCCCGCGCTTCACCTCCAGCCCATCGTCCTGGAACACCCGCAGGATCGCCGGGTACACCAGCGGGTCCGTGAACGTCCGCAGCTTCTCCAGCCCCAGCCGCCGGTTCTCCACGTCCCCCTTGGCGACGAAGTGCTGGTACCGGATCTTCTTCAGCTCCCGCTCGGCGATCTTCTCCTTGCGCTGCTGCGCGATGTACGCCTTCCACTGCGGGTGACTCGGATCCAGTCGCATCCCCGACAACGCTGGGTTCGCCACACGCTTGGCCGCAGGCTCCGCACCGCCGCCGGCGCCACCCTCCGGCGGGTTCGCCAGCGCACCGCCGCTCATCGCCAGCAGCGCAAGCGGCATCCACAACGACCGACGGTTCTTCAGATCCATGGCGGCCCCTGTCAACCTCGGCCACGAGAGGCACACGCGGGCAATCGGTCGCCGCGGCCTCGCCGCGACGGCCACTGTCTGTACTTCGACCAGTCTACCACGGTTCCCAAACCTCTGACAGGTCCGCACTTGCGCGCCGACCCGCACCTCCCATCTGTCGTTAGCGTATACTAACAGTCGCCCCGGTATCGTGGAGGCCCCATGTCCGTCCACTGGCCCATCATCCGCCGATGCCTCACCGCCCCGTTAGGGGTGGCCGTCATCGACGACCAGCGGTCCTATCGCCGCATCGCCTTGCTGGCCGCGGCGTTCACCCTGGCCGACGCCCTGGAGCGCCGCTCGACCAGCCGCACCGTCGGCGTGATGCTCCCGACCAGCGGCATGTTCCCCATCGCCGCCCTGGCCGGCTGGATCACCGGGCGCACCGTCGTCCCTCTCAACTACCTGCTCAAGCCCGACGAGCTCCAATACGTCCTGGACGACTGCGGCGCCGACACGGTCGTCACCGTCCGCCCCATGCTCGAGTTCATGGGCTACACGCCCGCCCGCGCCGGCCTCCTGCTGCTCGAAGATGTGCCCTTCCGCTCCGTCCCCTCGCCGCGCTGGCCCGCCCGCGCTTCCGACGACGACCTGGCCGTGCTGCTCTACACCTCCGGCACCAGCGGCAGGCCCAAGGGCGTCATGCTCACCCACGGCAATCTCGCCGCCAACCTCCGGCAGATCCAGCGCTGGGTCGGCTTCACCCGGCGCGAGGTGATGCTCGGCGTGCTGCCGCAGTTCCACTCCTTCGGGCTCACCGTCCTCACGCTGCTGCCCCTGACCGTCGGCTGCCGGGTCATCTACACCGCCCGCTTCGTGCCGCCCAAGATCGTCCGCCTCTTCCGCGAGCACAAGCCCACCGCCTTCATCGGCATCCCCTCCATGTTCAACGCCCTGCTCAGCGTCAAGGAGGCCTACGCCAAGGACTTCGAGCGCCTCCGCTACGCCGTCGCCGGCGGCGAGCCGCTCCCCGAGGCCGTCGCCCACCAGTTCTTCGAGCGATTCGGCGTCCGCATCGCCGAGGGCTACGGCATGACCGAGACCGCCCCAGTCAGCAACTGGTGCCGCCCGCACGAGTTCCGCCCCCGCTCCGTCGGCAGGCCCCTGCCCGACGTCGAGCAGCGCATCGTCGATATCGACTCCGGCGCCGTCCTGCCCCGGGGCCTCGAAGGCGAGATCCGCACCCGCGGGCCCAACGTCATGCGCGGCTACTTCAACCTCCCCCGCGAAACCGCCGCCGCCTTCGACGAGCACGGCTTCCTCCGCTCCGGCGACATCGGCCGCTTCGACGCCGAAGGACACCTCTACATCACCGGCCGCCTCAAGGAGATGCTCATCATCGCCGGCGAAAACGTCTTCCCACGCGAGATCGAGGAAGTCCTCAACGCCCACCCCGCCGTCAAGGACTCCGGCGTCATCGGCGCCCGCGACCCGATCCGCGGCGAACTGCCCCTGGCCTTCGTCGAACTCAAGGAAGGCGCCGCCTTCGACCCCGCCGACCTCACCCGCTGGTGCCGCAAACGCCTGGCCGGGTACAAGGTCCCCACAGAGATCCGCCGCCTCGACGCCCTGCCCCGCAGTCCCACCGGCAAGGTCCTCCGCCGGGAGCTCAGAAAACTGCTGGAATCTCCGGCGTAACGGACTATTTCGCTTTGGCTTTCGGTCTCCCGCCGCTATCTTCCGCGCATGAGCACCACCACCGCACCGTCCTGTTCCCCGCCCGCACTCCCCGCCGAGCACGCCGCGACGCAGCAGGTCGCCGAGCGCCTCGTCGCGCTGCTGACCGCCGGAAAGAACATCGACGCAATCCGCGACCTCTACGCCGACACCGCGCGCCACGTCGAAGTGATGGACGTCCCCTGGTGCCCGCGCATCACCCAGGGCAAGGCCGAGCTGCTCAAGAAGGCCGAGCAGTTCAACCGCGACACCGAGATCCACTCGGCCACCTGCGGCAAGCCCATCGTCAACGGCGACCAGTTCGTCTGCACCATGGGCCTGGACTGCACCAGCCGCCAGGGCCCCATGGCCGGCCAGCGCATGAACATCAGCGAGACCGCCCTCTACACCGTCCGCAACGGCAAGATCACCGAGGCCAAGTTCTTCTACTGCTGCGGCATGTAACCGCCGCCGCCCCCCCCCCCGCGAGCCCCATCCACCCGCACGCCACCACGGCCCGCCCGCGCGGGCCGTTTCTACGCGCCCGCGCTCGCATCCGGTCCCGCCAGCTTCGCCCGGCGCGCTGCAAACTCCCGCCGCCACTTCTCCACTCCCAGCCGCCCGAACTCCGCCTCCGCCTCGCGCCACAGGCGCGCCGCCTCCTCCCGCCGCCCGCGCTCCCACGCGATGTCGCCGAGGTTGGCCCGCATGCCCGCGGCCAGTTCCCGCCCCTTGTCCGTCCCCTGCGCCGTCGCCACCGCCAGCCCCTCGCGCAGCAGCGCTTCGGCCTCATCCCACCGGCCGCGGCTCTCGGGCACCAGCGACAGGTTCCCAAGATCCCGCGCGATCGCCTCCGGCTCGCCCAGCGCCCGGCTGGTCTCCAGCGCCCGCGTCAGGTACCCCTCGGCGTCATCCAGCCGCCCCAGCCTGTGCGCCACCAGCCCCAGGTTGCACAGCGCCCGCGCCGCCTCGGCCGATCCCGCCGCCGCCAGCCGCAGCCGCCGCTCGGCCAGCGCGCCCGCCCGCGACAGGTCCCCGCTCCTGAACGCGAACTGAAACGCCGCCAGCAGCACCTCGGCGTCATCCGCGAACGCCGCCTCGGCCGCGCCAACCAGCCGCGTCAGCTCCGCGAGTTCGGCCGCGGGCACGTCCCGCCCGCGCGACACCGCCCCGACCGCGCGTTGCGCCGCCGCCAGGTGGCCTGCGCGATCATCGACCCGCAATTCGTCCCGGCCCGCCACGCGACCTCCCCTTCGCCCGCTCAGCCGCCGAAGGCCTTCTTGTAGTCCTCCAGGAACTTCTTCAGGCCCACGTCCGTCAGCGGGTGCTGCAGCATCTGCTTGATCACCGAGAACGGCACGGTCGCCACGTCCGCCCCCGCCAGCGCGCAGTCCACCATGTGCTTTGGGGCGCCGCAATGCCGCCAGCAGCTTGGTCTTGTAGCCGAAGTTGTCGTAGATCTGCCGGATCCGCTGGATCAGGTCCATCCCGTCCTCGGCCACATCGTCCAGCCGCCCGATGAACGGGCTCACCAGGAACGCCCCCGCCTTGGCCACCATCAGCGCCTGCAGCGGCTGGAAGACAGCGTCATGTTCTGTTTCACGCCCGCAGGTCGTTTCGCGCTTGCGAATGCCCGCAGCCCGTCCACCGTGATCGGCAGCTTGATCACGATGTTCGGCGCGATCTTCGCCCGCTCGCCCGCCTCCTTCATCATCCCCTCGTACTCGACGGAGATCACCTCCGCCGACACCGGCCCCTTCACCACGCGGCAGATCTCCTCCAGCCGCTTGCCGTAGTCGATCTTTCTCCTTGGCGATCAAGCGGACGGAACGAAGTCGTCACTCCCGTCCAGCACGCCCAGGTCGTTCGCCTGCTTGATCTCGTCCAGGGTTCGCCGTGCGTCGATGTGTACAGTTCCATGCCCGAGTGTATCGGGCCGCGGAGCGATTCGGGCGATCCAGCGTCTCCCCTCGCCTCACACCACTCGCCACGCCCGCCCGCCAGCCCGCGGCTCCTGCCCGGCGCCCACCGATCCCCGGTCGCCCACGATCCGGCTTCCCACACCTGCCGCACTGGTCGGCGCGCCGGAGCCCTTTACTTCGCGCTCAGCCGCACCTTCTCCCACGAGGTGTGGCCCGGCCCGCGCCAGACCATGGCGATCAGCCCCGCGGATGCCCCCGAGCCGGCGCATCGTGTCGCGGACGACGGCGAGGATCGCGTCGGGGTCTTTGCCCCGGTACGTCGCGTCGCGGACGCCGGAATCCAGGTCGCACCCGCGGCCGCTGGAGCGGCGAGCTTTGGCGGCGCGGAGCGCACGGTACCTCATCGTCAACTTGCCGCAGTCCAGCACATCGTTGGGCTTGACGAAGAGCCGGACCTCCGGCGCGGCCCGTCGGCACGCCGAGACCGTCGGGCACGCCGTGTTCGTCGCGCGTGGGCGGAGGGTGCTTGAACGGCGGAATGCCAAGGGCTTTGCTGAGGTCGTCGTCAATCGCGCCGACGGAAAGGAGTGACACTTGACATCACCCGGGCCGGGCGGCGTCGTCGGCTTGAACTCTTCGTCGATCCAACCGGGATCGAACAGGGTCTTGAACACGTGCCGCGGCAGAAGCTCCTCCGGCAGCATCGGCGCGTTACACGGTCTGGCCAGCCACGCCAATGAAGCGTCCAGCAGGAGTGTGGGCGGCACGAGCAGGTCGGGGAGAATCGGCGTTCGAATGGCGGCGGGTTCGGGCACTGCCACCTTATAGAAGTAAACCAAGATGGGGCGAACCGTTGGGCGCTGGAGGTCGCGCCGCACGACTCGGCCGACCACCCACCGCGTGCCGCAGAGGTTGAGCACGAAGACGTCGCCATCCTTGAGACGCGGGCGCGAGCGACCCAGATTCATCAGGTTGGTGCGCCCGGTGGGCGTGAGTGCGATGGGCTTCACCAGTTAACCCCTTGGAACGACCCGCCCGACAGTGTGGCCGTGCCGTACGCCATCGCTGCCTTGAAGAACTGTAAGCGGCGGGCTCCTTTGGCGCCCTGCGTCTTCAGGAACCCGCTGGCGACGCCATGCCTCAATACAACCGACGCTTCAACCGTCGCGCGGTGTTGCCGGGCGCGGCCATTCAATCTGGCCCTGTTTGCTATCTGCCTCACCGGCTCCTCCTTGCGGTCGCCGCTCGGCATATCCAAACCGCCTATCACGACGCTCACGCCGCGCTCAATCCCACGGCGGATCACCCTCCAGCCGAAGACCGTCGAGCGGTCGGTCGAGCACCGGGAGCCGCTCGTAGGTCAGGTCGGGGAACTCCGACCAGTCCAACGTTTTCGCCAGCGATTCGGCGATCAGGAAGTTAAGCTGGCTGTGGGAGGCCAGCACCGGCCGACCCGGGGGCAGCCGCGCTCGAACCAGGTGCGGGTCCCACGCCGCGGTGTACCGCGGTCTGCCGCATTCGGTGCAGACTTCGGGCATGGTCGGCGCCCGGGGCGGCCCCGGCGGGCGCGAGGCGCGTACCAGCACCCGCAGCCACTCGGGGAACCACGGGATCACCCACGCTTCGTTCAGCGTCTCAGCGCGGGACTTGTCGCGATCGAAGACACGGCCGACGATCGCTTCCGGCACGTGCGGCGCCAGGTGGCGCCAGAGGCGGACACTGCAGATGATGCCGTACCCGCTGTGCTTGCGGTCGCCGGTTGCGAGAATGTACATGGGCCGGCTGCGGATGCCCTCCAGGCAACCCTCGACCGCCCGCGGATACCAGTCCGGGTGCTGCACGCCGCAGCGCCGACAAAACGCTTTGCGCGGCCGCATCCACGCCTGCATGCTGTGATACGAATCGTCGCTGGAGAAGATCTCCCAGAAGTACTCGCCGTCGTGCGTCATCGCTGGTGGGGCCCCACCTTGTAACAGCCGCGAACATGCCCGTGTCCGAGTTGGGAGTGTATCAGCACGTGTTGCCAGGCACAGCTGCCCCAATCCGCCGCAGCCGTGCGTGGGGCTGCCGCCGCGAGGGCGGCATCGCGGGGCGGGCGGTTTTCACGCCGGGCGGCCGCGGGCCGCGGGCGGCAGGCTCCTGCGCCGCTCACGCCCGCTTGCGCTTGGTCCAAGCGCGAGGTGTGGGGCTTGGGGGTTCTCGGCCGCGGCGGGGGCAGGGGCGTGTCGGCGGGGGCGCTCGTCGGGCAGCACGATGGTGCCGTCGGCGCGCATGAACGGGAGGAAGTCGGTGCCGTTGCTGTGGGCGATGTGGTAGAAATCCAGCCCGGTGAACCCGGCGCGGATGAGCTTCAGGCGCAGGTCGTTGCGGATGAGCCGGACCACTTCGTACTCGCCGAGCAGCCCCAGCACGCCGTCGGGCGGGATGCGCGACGGGTCGATGATCGGGACCACGACCTTGGGCCCATCCTCGGTCTGCTCCATGGAGCGGGGGTCCAGGCAGTCGAAGACCCGGATCCAGTTGATCGCCCAGAAGCGGTGGGGCACCGACTCGATACCCGGCCCCTGGATGCGGATCGGCAGGAACTCGCAGGCGCCGGGTGCTTCCTGCTCCAGGAACTTCCGCAGCGGCGTGGAGGCGACGTAGATGTCAATGACGGTGAAGGGAAGTCCTCGAAAACCGGCGGGCGTTCGTCGTAGATGAACAGCGGCGCTGGCGCCGGCCACTCTCCGGACTTCAACGGGTTTCCTTCGCGGAGCCGGACCTGCGCCTTCCACATCGCGTCGTCGATGTCGGGGTGAGGCTCCAAACGCCACTTGAGCCTGTGGGACAGGCTCCAATACTTCAATCGAATGTGCGGCATGCGCTCACCTCCGCGGCCGGAATCGGTAGCGCCGGCCGTCGAACTGCACGTGGTCACGCATGCCCTTCCACCCGGTGGGCTTGCGGCCGGCGACATGGTACACGGACCCGCGGCCGCGACGGCCCAGGCCGCGCCCCGGTCAGCCCGGGCGCCGCTCACCCCGCGCCCTCCCTCCATCCCCGCGGCTCATGCCCGCCGTTCAGCCCCGCCCGCTCCCCTCAACCCACCCCCACCAGATCCGTCCGCTCGGCCTCCGGCTTGGCCTTCTTCACTTCGATCCCCAGTTGCACCAGCGGGCCGTGCGGCTTCTTGGCCTCTTCGGCCAGCAGCCGCGCCGCCTCGGCGTCGCGGTACCGCGGGCTCACGATCGCGCGGATGTTCCCCCACAGCCCGCCCAGCGAGCCGAACGTGTGGTCCACCGCCGACGGCTCGTACCCGCAGTGCACCATGCACTGCTGGCACGCGCGGTTGCCGCTCGCCCGCCCGTACCGCTCCCACTCGGTCGTCTCGATCAGTTCCTTGAACGTGTCCACGTACCCGTCCTGCAGCAGGTAGCACGGCTTCTGCCACCCGAAGATGCTGTACGTCGGCAGCCCCCACGGCGTGCACTCGTAGTCCCGCCGCCCCATCAGGAACTCCAGGAACAGCGGGCTCTGGTTGAACTTCCACGCCCGGCTCCGGTTCGACAGCAGCATCCGGAAGAACCCGATCGTCTTCTCGCGTTCCCGCATGAAGCTCTTCTGGTCCGGCGCCTTGGGGTACGCGTACCCCGGACTCACCATCACCCCTTCCACCCCCAGCCCCATCATCTCATCGAAGAACGCCCGCACGCTGTTCGGGTCCGCCCCGTCGAACAGCGTCGTGTTCGTCGTCACCCGGAACCCCATCTTCACCGCCAGCCGGATCGCCTCCACCGCCGTCTTGAACGTCCCCTCGCGGCAGACCGCAAAGTCGTGGTGCTCCTCCTGCCCGTCCATGTGCACGCTGAAGCTCAGCCGCTTGTTCGGCGTGAACACGCCCTCCTCCAGCCGTTGCTTCAGCAGCAGCGCGTTCGTGCACACGTACACGAACTTCTTCCGCGCGATCAGCCCCTCGACGATCTGCTTGATCTGCGGGTGCAGCATCGGCTCCCCGCCCGGGATCGCCACCACCGGCGCCCCGCACTCCTCCGCCGCCGCCCAGCACTGCTCCGGCGTCAACTGCCGCTTGAGGATGTGGGGGGGATACTGGATCTTCCCGCACCCGGCGCACGCGAGGTTGCAGCGGAACAGCGGCTCGAGCTGCATCACCAGCGGGTACCGCTTGTTGCCCTTGAGTTTCTGCCGGACCACGTACGAAGCGATGGTCCACATCTGCGAGATCGGAACGCCCATGGCCGGAGGGTAGGCATCGGCCCCCGCGAAATCGGGCCGCGCACCCGGCGTTTCCCCGCCGCGGGGCCGTTCCCGGGCGACCGCGAGCGCCCTCGTCCTACTTGCCCTTGCGCCGCTCCGGCAGCCGCTCGGCCAGCCGCAGCAGCTGGGCCGTCTTCTCGTCGATGATCCTGTCCCGTTCGTCGGCCAGGCGCGCCAAATCAGCCCGCATCCGCTCCGACCGGCGGATCAACTGGTCCACCTGCCGCTGCTGAATCTTCAGCCGGATGTCGAACTGCTCCGCCGCCGACGCCCGGATCGCATCGCGCGTCGCCGCCAGACTCGCCTCGGCCTCGCCGGCGCGCTTGGCCCGCCCATACTCCGTCGAATGCCGGATGATGTCCATCACCCCCTTGATCTCATCGAGCCGCAGCGTCAGCATCTCCGGGTCGTTCGACCGCTTCAGCTCCGCCAGCCCGCGCAAGCGCGTCCCCAGCACCTCGTAGATCCGCTCACGCACCTCCGGCAACGCCGCCATCCGCTCGATCCGCTCGGCCAGCTCCGGCCGCTCCAGCCGAACCACTTCCATCGACGCCGCCCGCTCGTGCTCCGGCAGGCGCACCATCGGCTCGCCCAGCGGCCCCGCCGCCGGCGGTTGCCCACGCTCGCCCGGCCCGCCCGCCCGGTCCGCTGGCCCCGCCCGGCCTGCGCGCCCCGGCGTCCGGCTCGCTCGCCACGCCGCAGCCGCAGCTGCACCAGCCCGCGGCGGACCTCCGTCGCATCCTTGCCGCTCTCCAGGTCGCGCAGCGCCGACTCAAAACGCTCCACCTGCCGGCGCGACGCCTCCGCCCGCCGCTCCAGAAACACCCGCAGCGCCGCCGGATCAGCCGGGAACTGCTCGCCCATCCGCTCCTGCCGCTCGTTCATCCGCCCCGGGCCCTTGTTCTGCGGCCCCGGCTGCCCGGGCTGACCGCCCGGCCCCGGCTGTTCCGGCTGCGCCAACAGCAGCGACGCCGTCAGCGCCACCGCCGCCGCCGCGCCCAGCCATTCCCCCGCGCTCTTCCATGCCTTGCCACTGTTCATCCGTTCACCCGTGCCTTCCTGTCATCGCTCCGCCCCGGCCAGCCGTGCCGACGCATCCTTCACGCCCGAGCACGCTCACAACGATCCCGTCCCCAGGATCGACGATGGGTCCATGAAATCCGTCCGGATCGCCGCGTCCAGCGTCTCGGCCTCGGTCAGCAGCCGCTCCAGGTCGCCCGCCGGCGTCGCCGCGTCCAGCAGCGCCAGCCCGCGCGCCAGCGTCTCCAGCGGGTCCGCGCTCGCCACGGTTGGCCCCGGCAGGCCCGTCGGCGCCGGTCGCAGCGCCACCACCAGCCCGTACCCGCCGGCCAGCAGCGCCACCGCCGCCGCGATCCGCACCGCCCACGACACCCGCAGCGTCACCCGCTCTGGTTGCCCGCACCCGCCAGCGCCGCCGCAGCCCCGGCCCCGTCGCCGAGGCGATCCGCGACACCGCGGCCTGTTCAGCCCGCGCTCAAGCAGCGCCGGTCCGGTCGCGTCTGCCACGCCCCGCAGGTCCTCGGAAAACGTGAAGCTTTACCGTTGAAGTGGGGTGTTCGCGATCTTCGGCCCTCGCGCTTGCGGTCCCGGCCGTGCCTTCCTGCATCAGGTCCTTCAACTTCCGCAGCGCCCGGTGGTGCCGGGCCAGCAGCGTGCCCAGCGGCTCCTCCAGCGTCTCGGCCATTTCCGCGAACGACATGCCCGCGTGATGCCGCAGCTCGATCACCTGCCGGTCGGCATTGCTCAACCGCTCGATCGCCCCGCGCGCAGCCGCCTCCATCGCCGGCGCATCGGGGTCCGCCCTGCCCGGTTCCGCCGCCACGCCCGCCAGCGCCTCGGGGTCCGTCGGCGCCGCCTGCCGGCGCGACCTCCGGATCTCATCGCGGATGCGGTTCACCGCGATGCGGAACAGCCACGGCTCGAACTTCCCTGCTCGGCATAGCCCGCCGCTCCGTCCTTCAACTTGGCGGCGATCGGCGAACACCGCAGACGGTGTGATCTTCTCGGCCAGGTCCGCATCGCGGACCCGGCTCCTGGCCAGGGCGAAGACCCTCCGCGCGTACAAGCCCACGCACCAGCGACCGCCAGGCGTCCCCGATCTCCTTCGCTGCCGCCGATGAGTCGCGCGGTTGTTCGGTGGCCTGCGGTTAGGCTACAGACGATGGAGGCTGGTCGGCTTCGACCCTGCCGCGTCAGCTCGTGCCGTGAGGGTATTTGCATGCCCGCTGGCTGCCCCTGCCTGCCCCCGGCCCGCTCCTGCCCTGGGGTCTCCGGTGCCGCCCTGAGCCGGCCGAGCCGCCCAAGCCCCATCAGTTCCATACGTCCATTAAGTCCCCCCAGTCCCATCCTCGTCCCAACAGCCCAACCGGCCCTCGGTCCCCGCGCTTCCGCGCGGCCCCGCCCGCCCGCGGCCATCCCCCCCGTACCTCCGCCATGTCCGCCATCGCCTACTCCGTCACCGCCACCCTCCCCGACGCCCGCACCGCCGACGACTACGTCGCCTGGCTCGAAGACGGCCACCTCGACGCCGTCATCAAGGGCGGAGCCCACTCGGCCATGATCGTCCGCCTCGACCCCGCCTCACCCGCCGACCGCCCGCAGGTCGAAACCCGCTACATCTTCTCCACCCGCGCCCTGTTCGACCAGTACCTCCGCGACCACGCCCCCGCCCTCCGCGCCGAAGGCCTCCGCCGCTTCCCGCCCGACCGCGGCATCACCATGACCCGCCGCACCGGCGTCGTCGTCTGACGCCGGCCCGCGCCCCCGATCCGCCTTCCGCCGTGCTGACTGTTGGCCGTGCCACCGAGATGACCGGCTCTGCGGTCATCTCGGTGCTGCATGGCAGCCCGCGCTGCCGAAACGACTTCCCTGCTTCGTCTCTTCGCACCCAGCACCCAGCACCCAGCACTCAGTACTCAGTACTCAGTACTCAGTACTCAGTACTCAGTACTCAGTACTCACACCTCATCCGGCAGCGTCTCCAACCCCTCGGTCAGCACCCGCGGCCCCTGCGCCGTCACCAGCACGTCGTGCTCGTAGTGCGCCGACATCGATCCATCGGCCGTGCGCACCGGCCACGTTCGGCCGTCCTGCTTGGTCTGTCCCGTGCCGATCGCCAGCATCGGCTCCACCGCCAGCAGCAGCCCCGGCTCGCAGGTCATCGTCGCCTCCGGCCACTCGCCCGGGTACGCCGGCACCACGTTGCTCACGTACGGCGGCAGGTGCAGCTTGCGGCCGATGCCGTGCCCCCCCAGGTTCCGCACCAGGTGCAGCCCGCGCTCGGTCTCCACGTGCCCCTGCACCGCCCGCGCGAACTCGATCAGCCGCGCCCCCGGCCGCAGCGCCGCCACGCCCCGCCGCAGCGACTCCTTGCCCGCCTCCATCAGCGCCCGCACCGCCGGCTCGGGCTTGCCGATGCTGTAAGTCCACGCCGCGTCGCCGATGAACCCCTGGTGCCACACGCCGATGTCGATCTTCACCAGGTCGCCCGGACGCAGCGGCCGCAGCAGCGACCCGGCCGTGCCGTGCACCACGCAGTCGTTCACCGACAGGCACGCGTGGCTCGGAAACGGCGGCAGCCGCCCCACCTTGTACCCCAGGAAGCACGAGCGGCACCCCAGGTCCGCCAGGATCTTCGCCACCTGCGCATCGATCTGCGCCAGCGTCGCCCCCGCCCGGATGTGCTCCACCAGCCGCCGGTGCGTCGCCACCACGCACTGCGCCGCCGCCAGCGCCAGGTCGTGATCCTTCTGCGGGATGAGCACCGTCGACGCCACCGGGCCGATCGTAGTCGACGCCGCGCCCCCGGCCAGCGGCGCCGCAATGATCCGGCGTGCTCCAGGTCCGCGACGACCGCTTCGTGCTGCGGCGCATCCACCGTTCGGCGGTCGCCCGGTTGCTGCGCGCCGGCCCGGGCGGCGCCCGCCGGCTCAACCCGCTGCGATGGGTCGCGCCCCTCCGCCACGCCCCCCGCGCGGGCGTGGTGATCGCCGTCGCCGCGGCGGTCCTTGTGGGCTTCGCCGTGGCGCTCATGATCGTCGAGGGCCCCACCGGCCTCTGGCTGGTCCTGTTCTCTCCGGTCTTCACGACGCTCCTGTTCGTCGGCCTGCTCGGGCTCGTGTGGCTCGCCGCGGTGGTCGCGCGACTGGCGCAGGCGTCCGCCCGCGCTGCGCTGTCGGCCCGCCGCTGCCCCGCCTGCGGCTACGACCTCGCCGCCGCCGAGCCCGAGCCCGCCGACCGGTGCGTCGTCTGCCCCGAGTGCGCCGCGGCG
>JAHCJH010000032.1 GCA_026126345.1 Phycisphaeraceae bacterium
AGATCCTCGGCGACCTGCCCGAGGGCGGCCTGAAGGTCAAGCTCGACGTGACCGCCGCGCGTCTGTCCGCCGCCGCCCGCAAGGCGGTCACCGAGGCGGGCGGCACGGTAGCCGAGCGCGGGACGCGGCGCGACTTTGTCCGCGGCGTGGACCGCAACAGCGAGGACCGCACCCCGAAGAAGCTCACCAAGAAACTCAAGCGCGGTCGCTCGACCAAGGCCAAGCCGGCCGCCGGCGACGAGGCCTGAGCCCGGCGGCCGCCCCGACGGGCGGCGCGGGAGTCATAGGATCGGCCACACGGCGGCGGGTCGCAACCCGACCGCCGACCGCGGAAGTAGCGCATGCTCCAGGCTTTCATCAACGTCTTCCGGATCCCCGAGCTGAGGAACAAGATCCTCTTCACGCTCGGCATGCTCGCCGTGTTCCGGCTGGGCCACTGGATCCCGCTGCCCGGCATCAACCAGGCGCAGATGACCGAGGCCCTGCAGACCGCCCAGCAGGAGGGCGGGGCCGTGGGCAACACGCTCACGACGCTGGCCATCTTCTCCGGCGGCGCGTTCAGCCACTCGACCATCTTCGGCCTGGGCGTGATGCCCTACATCACCGCCTCGATCATCTTCCAGCTGCTCATGACCGTCTCGCCCCGGCTCAAGAAGCTCCAGGAAGAGGGCCCCACGGGCCGCCAGAAGATCCAGGAGTGGCAGCGGTACGCGACGATCGGCCTGTGCATCGTGCAGGGGCTGGGCTGGCTGAAGTTCGCCGAGGCGCGGGGGCTGATCTACGCCCAGTGGGCCGCCTCGCCCATGTGGTGGGTCATGGCCGTCACGGCCCTGACCGCCGGCACCGTGTTCCTGATGTGGTGCGGCGAGCAGATCGACAAGTACGGCATCGGCAACGGCGTCTCCATGATCATCATGGCCGGCATCGTGTCGGCGATCCCCTCCTCCGTCGCCTGGGTGTACAACAACTTCGACCCGGCGGCGGACGACAAGATGGGCTGGCTGGGCCTGATGTCGATCGTCGGCGGGTTTGTGCTGGTCGTCGGCGGGTCGGTGCTGCTGACCATCGCGCAGCGGCGCATCCCCGTGCAGCAGGCCAAGCACACCCGCGGGCGCAAGGTCTTCGGCGGTCAGCGGTCGTTCCTGCCCCTGCGGCTGAACCACTCGGGCGTCATGCCGGTGGTGTTCGCCTCGTCGCTGATGATCTTCCCGGGCGTGCTGTTCACCAGCATCGCCTCGGCCTTCGAGCAGGGCAGCGGCGCCCAGAACTTCTTCTCCTGGCTGCACGATCAGTTCGCCAACGGTGAGTACCTCTTCATCGTGTGCGAGGTGATGCTGATCTACTTCTTCAGCTACTTCTGGATAACCGTGCAGTTCAACCCCGAGGAACTGGCCAAGCAGCTCCGCGACCAGGGGTCGTTCATCCCCGGTCTGCGCCCCGGGCCGCGCACCGCCGACTACC
Organism: Phycisphaeraceae bacterium; assembly: GCA_026126345.1. Taxonomy (GTDB): domain Bacteria; phylum Planctomycetota; class Phycisphaerae; order Phycisphaerales; family UBA1924; genus JAHCJH01. Next base: position 1,462 of record JAHCJH010000032.1, read on the forward strand.
TCGAGGCGGTCATGGAGCGGATCACCTACGTCGGGGCGACGTTCCTGGCGGTGATCGCGGTGCTCCCGATGGTCGCGTCCAATGCGCTGCGCATCGACTTCGCCGTCACCCAGTTCCTGGGCGGCACGGGCCTGCTCATCGTCGTCCAGGTCGTCCTGGACTTCATCCAGCGCGTCGAGGCCAACCTCGTGATGCGCAACTACGCGGGCTTCCTCGGGGGCGAGTCGGGCAAGGGCCCGCGCATCCAGGGCCGCCTGCCCACGTGAGTCGGTTCGCGGCGGACGCCGCGGAAAGGGCTATGTCCAAGCAAGACGACAAACTGACGATGGAGGCCACGGTGGTCGAGGCGCTGCCGAACGCGATGTTCCGCGTGAAGCTGCCCAACAGCCACGTGGTCCTGGGCTACGTCTCGGGCAAGATGCGGATGAACTACATCCGGATCCTGCCGGGGGACAAGGTGACGGTCGAGATGAGCCCCTACGACCTGACCAAAGCCCGAATCACGTTCCGCCACTGATCCCCGGCCCGCGGGGGCGGCGTCTCCCGGGGCCGGAACGCGGGCGACGCTGGCCGCTGGCGTCGGCTCGGCCTAAACTTCCCGCCCTGCCCGGTCCGGCCCGCCCGGCCCGGCGCCAGGCCACTCACCCCGCACCGCAAAGGGTACAGCCGTGAAGGTTCGCGCCAGTGTTCGTCGGATGTGCAAGGACTGCCAGATCGTGCGCCGCAAGGGCAAGGTGCGCGTGATCTGCAAGGCCGACCCCAAGCACAAGCAGGTCCAGGGCTGAACCGTCCCGGGCCGGCCCCAGCGCCGGCCCGCACAGGAGTCTCACCGTGCCTCGTATCGCCGGCATCGACGTTCCCGACAAGAAGAAGATCTACTTCGCGCTGCAGTACATCCACGGCATCGGCGCCAAGTTCGCCGGCGAGATCCTGGCCGAGGCCAAGGTCAACCCCGATCTCCGCGCCAATGAAGTCGACGAGCAGCAGCTCGCCCGCATCAACGCCATCATCGACGGCGGCTACCTGGTCGAGGGCGCGCTGCGCCGCCAGGTCTCCCAGAACGTCCAGCGCCTCAAGGACATCCGCTCCTACCGCGGCGAGCGCCACCGGCGCGGCCTGCCCGTCCGCGGGCAGCGCACCCGTTCCAACTCCCGCACCCGCAAGGGCCGCCGCAAGACCGTCGCCGGCAAGAAGGGCGTCAAGGGCTGATCCATCCCGGCCGGGGCCCGCGCCCCGCCGACACACCGCATCCCGCAGAGCATCCACATGGGCAAGAAGGTCAAGAAAGTCCGCAAGAACGTCGTTCGCGGCATCGCCCACGTCAAGGCGAGCCAGAACAACACCATGGTGACCATCACCGATATGAACGGCGAGACCCTCTGCTGGGACTCGGCCGGCACCATCGGCTTCAAGGGCACCCGCAAGAGCACCCCCTTCGCCGCCACCCGCGCCGGCGAGTCCTGCGGCCAGAAGGCCCGCAAGATCGGCGTCAGCGAGGTCGAGGTCCGCATCCGCGGCTCCGGCGCCGGACGCGAGTCGGCCGTCAACGGCCTGGTCTCCACCGGCATCCGCGTCACCGCCATCGAGGACCACACCCCGGTCCCCCACAACGGCTGCCGCCCCACCAAGCGCCGGCGCGTCTGAATCATGATCTTCACCGCCGCCGCCCCCAACGGGGCCGCGGCGTTTTCGACCCCCGGAGAGAAGGGCCCCCCGCGTTCCGCGGCGGCGGGTGCGGCCCGTGAGCCGGTGCAGGTCCGAACCCGACGGGTGCCGCGGAACGCTGAGGTACTGACCATGCGCATCAAGTGGCGCGGGCTTGAACTCCCCTCCCGGATCACCGCCGACGGCCGCTTCCGCGGCCCGACGTACGGCCGGTTCATGATCGAGCCGTTCGAGCAGGGCTTCGGCACGACGATCGGCAACTCGCTGCGGCGCATCCTGCTCTCGGCCATCGAGGGCGCGGCGCTCACCAGCGTCAAGATCAAGGGCGTGCAGCACGAGTTCTCCACGATCCCCGGCGTGCTCGAGGACGTGACCGACATCGTGCTGAACCTCAAGGGCCTGGTCGTGCGGATGGAAGGCGACGAGCCCAAGACGCTCAAGTTGGCCGCGCGCGGGCCCGGCGAGGTGACCGCCGACATCATCGAGGGCGACCCTTCGGTCACCGTCATCAACAAGGACCTGGTCATCGCGACGCTCACCGACAAGGTGGACATCGAGATGGAGCTCCGCGTCGAGAAGGGCCGGGGCTACGTCTCGGCCGCCGAGCGCCTCAGCCAGCAGACCGAGGACCAGGAGATCGGCGTCATCCCGCTCGACGCGCTCTACTCGCCCGTGCAGCGCGTGCGCTACGCCATCGAGGAAACCCGCGTCGGCCAGAAGACCAACTACGACAAGCTCGTGATGGAGATCTGGACCAACGGCACCATCACCCCCGAGAACGCGCTGGTCGAGGCCGCCAAGATCATGCGCAAGCACCTCAACGCCTTCACCCAGTACTTCGAGCTGGGCGCCGAGCGCGTCAGCACCGAGGCCGCCGCCGCGGCGTCGGTCGACGAGGAGCTCATCCGCAAGCTCAACATGCCCATCGGCGAGCTGGACCTCTCGGTCCGCGCCAGCAACTGCCTGGAGTCGGCCAAGGTGCAGACGGTCGCCGACTTGGTCGTCCGTACCGACAACGACCTGCTCAAGGTCCGTTCGTTCGGCCGCACCAGCCTCCGCGAGGTCAAGAAGAAGCTCCAGGACCTGGGCCTGGACCTGGGCATGACCCTGCCCGAGGGCGTCTCGACCACCGGGCCCATCGGCCCCCTGAGCGCCGGCGACGGCGCCGTCGAGGCCGAGGCCGAGTCCGAAGCCTGAACACAAGCAATCCGCCCCGCCCGGGCCACCGCCCGGGCAGGGTTTTCGGGCCGCTCGCGGCCTAGAGTTCCGCTCGATTCGAAAACCCATCACCTGGCCTCCCGGGCCTTACCGGAGAACGACCTATGCGTCACCGCAAAGCCGGCTACAAACTCGGCCGCACCACCGCCCACCGCACCGCCACGCTGCGCAACCTGGCCTGCTCGCTGTTCGAACACGGGCAGATCACGACGACCATCCCTCGCGCCAAGGCGGTGCAGCCGATGGTCGAGAAGATCATCACCACGGCCAAGAAGGGCGGCCGGCACGCCCGCCGCCAGGTGATCGCGACGCTCGGCTGGGACCGTCCCGGCTTCGAGTGGCTCTGGCAGCCCAACGAGAACGCCGTCAAGGCCGACGAGACGCTCAAGCCCATCGCCGAGCGTGCCCAGGCCATGGCCGACCGGGCCAGCAAGTTCTTCGACATCCCCAAGGCCTCGGAGGTCGAGCTGAACCGATACGGCGAGGTCCGCAAGGCCCCCAAGATCGTCAAGCACATCTTCGACAACGTGGCTCCGCGCTTCCGCGACCGGGCCGGCGGCTACACACGCGTGGTCAAGCTCGGCCGGCACCGCATCGGCGACGGCGGCGAGCTGTGCGTCATCCAGTTCGTCGGCGCTGAGGACGGCCCCGAGATCGGCGGAACCCCCTCGACCCGCCGGCGCATCGCCGACCGCCGCACGGCCTTCGCCGCCAAGACGCGCAAGGCCGCCCCGGCCGGCGCGGGTCAGGCGAACCCGGCCTGAGCGCCCGTCGTACCCTAGGATTCCCCACAGGCGGCGGGGCGGTGATTCCCGTCGCGCGTCCGAGAACCTCAGCACGCGAAAGGATCGATCATGAAGAACGCTTCCCGCATCGCCGCTCTGACCTGTCTGGCCGGGCTCGCCTTTGCCTTCGGCTGCACGGCCGAGCGCTCCACCTCCGAGGGTGCCAGCCTCACCGCCACGACCTGCTCGGGCGAGAAGAAGGCCTGCTCCGGCGAGGCCAAGTCCTGCGGCGAGGGCGCTGCCAAGAGCGGCTGCTCCGAGGGCAAGGCCAAGGGCCAGGGCTGCTCCAGCGAGGCCAAGTCCTGCTCCGGCGACGCCAAGAGCTGCTCGGGCCAGATGAAGCCCGCCCAGAACTAAGGGAAATCCCCGAGCTACGCAACTACCGCCGGGCGTCAAGAGGACTTGACGCCCGGTTGTTTTTTTGGTGTCATGTCGGCATGATTCCAACAGCGTGGCGGGTGATGGCGGTGGTGGTATCGGTCTTCCTGTTGGTCGGTCCGGGGTGCGACAAGCACGCCGAGGACAAGGCGGCGATCAAGGCGGCGCTGGAGGCCAACCGCCAGGCGGTCCTCGCCCGGGACGCCGAAGGGTTCATGCAGTCGATATCCGAAGGGTCGATCGAGTGGTTCGACCGGGTGCTCCGCCTGGCACGAACCGGCCCGCGTTCGGACGTGCTGGCGTTGCGACCGATCGACCGGGCCTTGATCATCGCGCTGCGGAACCGGGTTCCCAGAAAGGACCTGATGAAGTTCGACGGCCGGAGCTTCATCCGCTGGGCCATGGAGCTCGGCTGGTGGGATGCGAGCGCCGAAGACGAGGAAACCGTGGGCTCCATCCGAGTTCTCGCCACGACCGCGACCGTCAAGATGCGGCTTGAAGGCCGTCGAACGGACCGTGAAGTCGGCTTCGTCAAGGAGGGCGACGCCTGGAAGGTCGACATGGGCGACGGCGCCCGCCAGTACGACCGCCGTTTCCGCGAGGCGATGGACCGATACCGCCTCGACGAGAACCGGACCATTCTTCAGCTCGAGACGATCATGTCCGGGCGCGAGGCCCGCGACGATCTGTGGGACCCGCCCAAGTAGACCGCCCCGCCGCGCCCGCCGCTCCGGGCGGGTACGCTTGGCCCGTGCTCGAAGCGCTGGACCAGATCGAACGTGAGGCCCACGCCGCCCTGGAGGCCGCCGCCGACGGCGCGGCCCTGGAGGCCTGGCGGATCGCCTTCATCGGGCCCAAGGGGCGCGTCAAGGCCGCGCTGGGCGCCACCCGGGAGGTGCCCGCCGACCAGCGCGCGGCCTACGGCAAGCGCGTCAACGCCCTGGCGGCGGACCTGGAAGCACGGTTCAAGCAGAAGCAGGGCAGCGCCGGCGCAGCGCCCCGACCGTCGTCCGGCCCGCGGGTGGACCTGACCGAGCCGGGGGTGGTGGAGTCGCAGGGCCTGGGACGGCGGCACATCGTGCTGCGCGTGCGCGACGAGCTGTGCGACGTCTTCGCCCGCATGGGCTTCAACGTGGCCCAAGGTCCCGAGGTCGAGGACGACGAGCACAACTTCGTCAAGCTCAACATCCCCGCCGATCACCCGGCCCGCGACCCGGCCGACAACTTCTACGTCGACGACCCCGCGCGGACCCAGCGCCCGCGCATGCTCCGCAGCCAGACCTCCACGGTGCAGATCCGCATCATGGAGCAGGCGTCGGCCGCCGCCCGCGGCAACCCCGCCGCCGTCGGCGGGCTGGCCGCCCCCATCCGCATCGTCGCCCCCGGGCGGGTCTACCGGCCGGACACGGTGGACGCCACGCACTCGTTCATGTTCCACCAGATCGAGGGCCTGGCGGTGGACCGCGGCACCACCATGGCGGAACTCAAGAGCACGCTGCTGCACTTCGCCCGGGCCTACTTCGGCCCCGACACCGAGGTGCGGCTGCGCCCGTCGTTCTTCCCGTTCACCGAGCCGAGCGCCGAGTTCGACATGAAGATCCGCCTGCGCCCCGACCAGCCGGTGCGCTGGATGGAACTGGGCGGCTGCGGCATGGTGCACCCCAACGTGCTGCGGGCCTGCGGCATCGACCCCGAGGTGTGGACGGGCTTTGCGTTCGGCTTCGGCATCGAGCGCCTGGCGATGGGCAAGTACGGCATCCCCGACATCCGCATGCTGTACGAGAACGACCTGCGGTTCCTCAAGCAGATCTGACCGGCCCGGCCGCCGTCCCCGCCTGATACGCTTGGCGCATGCTGACCGGGGTGCTGGCATCGCTGGCGGTGTCGCTGTCGGCCTCGGGCGCTCCGCCCCGGATCGATTCGGCGCGCCCGGACCTGGATCGCTACCTGTCGCTGGTCGAGGACGTGGGCTTCCCGGGCGTGGTGCACGTTCGGTTCGGCGACGCGCCCGCCTACGAGCGGGCCGTGGGCCTGGCCGAGCGGCGGTCGGCCACGCCCAACCGGACCGACACGCTCTTTGACTGCGGCTCGGTCGCCAAGAGCTTCACGACCGCCCTGGCGCTCCGGCTACGGCAGGCCGGCCGACTGTCGCTCGACGAGCCGCTCAGTGCGCGGCTGCCGGGCGTGCCGCTGGACGCGCGGGGCGTCACGCTGGAGCACCTGCTGCGGCACACCGCCGGCCTGGCGACCGATTTCGACTCCGGCGAGGTGGACTTCGAATCGCCCGACGAGGTGGCCTCGGCCATGCTGGTGCGCACTCCGCGGACGCCCGCGGGGGCCCACTACCGATACGACAACCGCAACTACACGCTGGCGGCGATCGTGATCGAACGTGCCGGCGGCGGGGATCTACGCGAACTGCTGACGCGCGAGGTGTTCGGCCCGGCGGGGCTGACCTCGACGTATTGCTCGCAGGACGAGGACCCGAACCTCCAGGGCAAGTGCGCCACCGGCTACCAGCGCGGCGGGGATGCCGGCCTGGCGCTGGCGACGCCGTATCACTACGGCTTTCGCGGCGCGACGGGCATCGTTACGACGGCCGCCGACCTGGCGGCGTGGACGCGGGCGCTGTGGTCGGGCCCGCTGCTGGACGATGTGTCTCGCTCTGCGATGTTCACGCCGGGCCGGGCCGGCTACGGCCTGGGGTGGTTCATCGAGCCGGTGCCACCGGCGCGCCGGGACGATCTCGGACCGATCCGAGTGCACCACGACGGATCGACCGCGGGCTTCGACGCTTCGGTCGCCTTCTGGCCCCGAGCCTCGGGCGGGCACGCTTCGGTGGTGGTGCTGAGCAACGATCGGTTCTGGCTGCCGACGATCGCCGACGAGATCGAGGCCCTGGTGACGGCCGCCGACGAGCCGGCTCGGCGCGCCGTGCTGCCGGCGGCGGCGGACGCCCGGCCGGAGGATCTGGCGGCGCTGTCGGGCGTGTACGCATCGGAGAACGGCGAGCGGGTGATCGTCGAGGTTGATTCCCGTGGGCGTCCGGGCGTGGGCGCGTGCCTGCGAGCGACCCCGCTGGGGCAGGAGGCGCTGGACCGCGTGTTCCTGGGCGGTCCGCACGACCCCGGCCGCAGCACCGACGGCAAGCGCATCTGGCCCCGGGCCCAGTCGCTGGTCACGGAGTCGATCTTTCCCGCGACGGCCGAGGCGGTGACCGGGGCGTTCGTCGGCGGAGAGCAGAACGAGAACGCCGCGGCGTTCTTCACCGACTGGTCGGCGCTGGTGGCGGACCTGGGCGCCCCGACCGAGGCGGTGCCGCTGTATTCGTCGGTGCGGTCGCTGGTGGACCGGACGCTGGTGACGTGCGTGGAGGTGGTGATGCCCAAGGGCCGGCGGGTGCTGACGATCCAGTGGACCGGGCGGGTGGAGAAGGCGGTGGCGATCACGATCCGCTCGCGGCCGCCGGTGGTGGTCACGTTCGAGCCGTCGGGGCGGGCGGTCGCCGGGGGCGGGCGGGAGTTCTTCAGCTTCCGGCCGCAGGGGATCGCGCCGCCGCGGATCGTCTTCGGCCCGGAGCCGGGCGTGCTGGAACTTCTGGACCCGGCGGGGGCGGTGGGGCCGATGCGGTTGACGCGTCAGCCGTGAGTGCCGGCGGCGTGGGCGGGCTTGGCCTTGCGGGCGACGAACCACATGCCCAGCAGCTTGAAGACCATGGGCACGAGCACCAGCGCGACGGCCCCGAGCAGCACGTAGTGGTAGTTATCGCGGACGACCGGCACGTTGCCGAGCAGGAATCCCAGGCCCGTGAACGCGGGCACCCACAAGAAGGTGCCGGCGACGCTGAACTTGACGAACCGGCGGTAGGGCATCGAGCCGACGCCGGCGATGAACGGCACGGCCGTGCGCACCAGGGGCACGAACCGGCCGATCATGACCGAGCGGCCGCCGTAGCGCGCGAAGAAGGCGTTGGTGCGCGTGAGCGTGTCGGCGCTGAACACGGCGATGCGCCGGCCCTGGGCGATGTGCCGGCGGAACAGCGAGCCGATGCCGTAGTTGGTGCTGTCGCCGACGATCGCGCCCAGGCCCAGCACGCTCATGAGCATCCAGATGTTCAGGTGCCCGGAGGCGGCGATGGCGCCCGAGGCGAACAGCAGCGAGTCGCCGGGCAGGAACGGCAGAACGACCAGGCCCGTCTCGGCGAACAGGATCAGGAACAGGATGAGGTACGGCCACCACCAGTCCGGGCCGTTGGCCAGCTCGGTCAGGTGCCGGTCGAAGTGCAGGATGAACTCGAAGACCTGGGCCATGTCGCCCCGCGGGCGGGCGGCGGCATGGCCGATCCCGGGAGCGGCCAACGGTAGGGGGCTCAGCGGCCGCGCAGGCCCGAGGCTGTCGGTTCCACGAACTGAAGCTGGCCGCCCATGCGTTGGCGGGCGAAATTGACGGTGCGCTGGGTCTGGGCGTCCTTGCCGAAATCGGGCTCGCCGGCCTTGAGCGTCCACTTGCCGATCGAGTCGCGCAGCAGAACCGCCTGTTCCCGCGCGGGCTCAAGGATCCGGCCGATCTGCGCGGTTGACATGGATCGGCGGCCGGCCTGCCAGCGCCCGTACCACAGGCCCGACGCCGAGGCCGCTTCGGTCTCGCTCAAGCCCGCTTCGGTCAGCCGCCGCTGCAGCGTGGCGCGGGCGTCTTCGAGACGGGCCCGCAGGGCCGCGGCGTCGGCGTTGAGCGCATCGATGCGGGCGACGACCTGCTCGAGCGCCGAGCGGCTGCGCTGCGGCGGCTCGCGGAGCGTTCTGGCGAGCGACTCCAGCGCCGTGGCGACGTCCTCGCACGCCGGTGCGAGCTCGGCCTCGAACGCGGCGACGACGGGCGCGGCGCGGTCGGGCTGCTGGGGCGGTGCGGGTGGGGGCGTCGGAGCCGGGCCCGGTGGGGGCGTCGGGGAATTCGAAGGACTCGGGAGGGCGGGGTTGGGGCGTGGGTTCGCCGGCCCGGGATTGGACGTCAGCGGCTGCGCCGGGCGCGGACCGGCGGGCTGGGGCGTGGCGCCCGGGCGGGGCGACGGGGTCGGGGTGATCGAAGGTGTGACGGGCGCGGGGCGCGGCCCCAGCGAGCCGGACGTCCTGTACACGCCGCCGACGTTCAGGTAACCGAACCACACCGCGACGGCGGCGAGCACCAGCAGCATGCCGCCGTTGGCGGCGGTGTCGCGCTTGCCGAAGATGAAGTAGAACAGCGCGCCGATGCCGCCGGCGACCGCCAGGGTGATGGCGCCGATCGTGACGTGCGTCCAGATCAGCCGTTCCCAGTTGACGGTCACGCCCGGGCCGAGCGACGATGCGTAGTTCGCCACGCCCAGGACGCGCCACACCAGCATGCCGACCATCGCCAGCGCGGTGAGCAGTACGATGGGCGCGAGGGTGAAGCCGCGGCGGTGGGGGGGCATCCGATGACTCCAGGGACTGCAATGTACCAAGTCGGTCGATGACCGTCCGAGCGTTTGCGCGTGACCGGGCAAGGGCCGAATGACCGCCGGGGTCCTGCGGCACAGGCGCTCAGCCGGGCATGGCGCTCAGGCTCGCGCTGCGTTCGGTGATTTCCCTACGGATGGCGGCGACGAAGGCGTCCAGCGGCATGCTCCCGGCGTCCTTATCCTGGCCCCGGACGCGGACCGAGACGCTGGTGCTCTCGGCGTCGCGCGGGCCGACGACCAGCAGGTAAGGGATCTTCCACTCGAGGGCGGACTTGATCTTGCCCTGGATGCGGTCGCCCGAGCAATCGGCGGTGGCGCGGACGCCGGCGGCCTTGAGCGCGCCGAGCACCTTCTGGGCGTAGTCGTTGCTCTTGTCGCTAATGGGCAGCACGCGGGCCTGCTCGGGGCTGAGCCAGGTGGGGAACGCGCCGGCGAAGTGCTCGATGAGCACGCCGCAGAAACGCTCCATCGATCCGAACGGCGCGCGGTGGATCATCACGGGCCGGTGCTCGGCGTTGTCGGGACCGATGTAGGAAAGCCCGAAACGCACCGGAAGGTTGTAATCCACCTGCACGGTGCCGAGCTGCCACTCGCGCCCGATCACGTCCTTGACCACGAAGTCGATCTTGGGGCCGTAGAACGCCGCCTCGCCCGGCTCTTCGCTGAAGGGCACGCCGAGGGTTCGCGCGGCATCGCGGCAGGCCTGCTCGGCCTTGTCCCAGTTGCGGGCTTCGCCGATGTACTTCTTGCTGTCGGGGTCGCGCAGGCCGACGCGGACGCGGTAGTCCTTCATGCCCAGCACGCCGAAGATGGTCTTGACCAGCGACAGGCAGCCGAGCAATTCGGGGCCGACCTGCTCCTCGGTGCAGAACAGGTGGGCGTCGTCCTGGGTGAAGCCGCGCACGCGGGTCATGCCGCCGATTTCGCCCGACTGCTCCCAGCGGTAGACGGTTCCGAACTCGGCCAGGCGCACGGGCAGGTCGCGGTAGGAGTGCTGCTGGCTGGCGAAGATCTTGATGTGGTGAGGGCAGTTCATCGGCTTGAGCAGGTAGCCGGAGATGTCGCCCTTGTCGAGGCGGTTGGCCAGCTCGCCGCAGGAGCACCCCTCGCTGGCCAGCGCGTCGAGAGTCTCGCGTTCGACGACGGGCGGGTACTGGGCGTCCTTGTAATACGGGAAGTGGCCGCTGGTGCGGTAGAGGTCGAGCTTGCCGATGTGCGGGGTGAAGACCTGGAAGTAGCCCTGCTTGCGCAGCTCCTCGCTGATGAAGGTCTGGAGCTCCTGGCGCACCACGGCGCCCGCGGGCGCCCAGAGGATGAGCCCCTGGCCGACCATCTCGTCGATGTGGAACAGCCGGAGCTGCTTGCCGATGACGCGGTGGTCGCGCTCGCGGGCCGCGGCGAGCTGCTGCTGATGGGCCTCGAGCTCGGCCTGCGAACCGAAGGCGGTGCCGTAGACGCGGGTGAGCCGGTCGGAGTTCTCGTCGCCGTGCCAGTAGCTGGAGGCCAGCGACATGACCTTGGCGGCGCCGATGCGGCCGGTGCTGGGCACGTGGGGCCCGCGGCAGAGGTCCTCCCAGTTCCTGCCCGGGGTTCCGGTGGCGTAGAACGAGAGTTTCGCGTCGGCGGGCAGGTTCATGGCCAGCCCGGCGCCGAACGCGGTCTGCTCGGTGACGACTTTGCTGACGATTCCCTTCTCGGGCGCATCGTGCGGGGCCAGGGCCCGCAGGGCATTGTCGACCTTGTACTTGTTGCCCTCGCCGGTGAGCTTGAGCATGCCCTCGGAGGCGTCGAGGTCATAGCGGGTGAAGGGGCGGTCCTCGGCGATGATCTTCTGCATCTCGGCGTCGATGGCCGCGAAGTCGCTCTCCTTGAGCGGACGGTTGTCGGGGAAGCGGATGTCGTAGTAGAAGCCGGTCGGCAAGGGCGGGCCGTAGACGAGCTGGGCCTGGGGAACGAGGCGCTGGATGGCCTCGGCCATGACGTGGGCGGCGGAGTGGCGGACCAGCAGCAGGGCGTCGGGATCGACCGAGCCGTCGCGCTGCTTGTAGGTGACGACGCTGACCTTGGCGTCGCGGTCGATGACGGCCGAGAGGTCGGCCAGCTTGCCGTCGATCTTGACGCCCAGGGCGTCCTTGGCCAGGCGGGGGCCGATGCTCTCGGCCACCTGGCGGCCGGAAACGGGGCCTGGGAAGGTCTTGGTCTTGCCGTCGGGAAGGGTGATGGTGGGCATGGGAGCGGGCCTGAATGGGGCGGTGGGTCGGGGGAAGGCTGGCGGGGGAGGGATCGGTTGGGGGCGGGACTGGAGGGTAAACAAAGCAGCCCGGCTGGTGGGCCGGGCTGATGGGGTCTGAACGGTCGGCGGCTGCCGGCGTGGCCGCGGTGGTCAGGGGGGCGTCGTCGTCGTGGGGGTGCCGGTGAGCATCGGTGAATGCTAGGTCGGTCGGAGGCGCGGACGGGTTGAGCGGGCGACGCTTGTGCCCGCCGGGCCGGTGCGGTAGCGTGGCGTTGCCCGCGGCGGGTGTGGCCGGGGCGGAACGGAGCGTGCGGCATGGCTCGGAAGCACTTGGCGGGCGTTGGGCTGGTGGCGTTGGGGTTGATCCTCGGAGCGGCGATGGTTGGGGCCCAGCCGGCCCCGGCCGACCGGCCTGCTCCCAAGGCAGCGGACCGCGCGGCCCTGGAGAAACTGGCGTTCCTGGCTGGGACCTGGACGGGGGCGATGGGCAAGGACTCGGTGGAAGAGACCTGGAGCGTGCCCCGGGGCGACACGATCGTGGGCATGTTCCGCTGGCAGTTGCCCGACGGCACGACCAGCATGTACGAGCTGCTGGCGATCCGGGCCGAGGCGGCGGGGCCGACGCTGCGTTTGCGGCACTTCGACGGGGCGTTCGAGCCGTGGAAGGCCGAGGCCGGCGGGCTGGCGGCGATGCCGGCGACGGTGCTGGAGCCGGGCCGGGTCGTGTTCACGACCGAGGGTGACAAGGGCGGGCTGACATCGGTGGAGTATCACTGCCCGACGGCCGACGAGCTGCGGATCACGGTGAATTTCCGGCAGGCGGGGCGCGAGCCGCTGAATTTCACGCTGAAGCGGGCCTCGGCGCGGGCGGGCGGCTGAAGCCGGTACGATGGGGCGGCGGCGCAGGCCCCGCCGAGCCGACGCGTGATCTGCCCCTACTGCGGACATAACGACGACAAGGTGATCGACTCGCGCGCGAGCGACGCGGGGAAGGTGATCCGTCGTCGGCGGCAGTGCCTGAAGTGCGCCAAGCGGTTCACAACGTACGAGCGGGTGGAGGAGACGTCGCGGGTGCTGGTGGTGAAGCGCGACGGGACGCGGGTGCCGTTCAACCGGGAGAACATCGTGCGCGGGGTTCAGGCGGCGTGCGGCAAGCGGCCGATCCCGGAGGAGGCCAAGTCGCGCCTCGTGGACGAGGTGGAAGAGACGGTGCACCGGGAGTACGAGCGAGAGGTGCCGAGCCGGGCGATCGGGGAACTGGTGTGCGAGAAGCTCAGGCACCTGGACGAGGTGGCGTACATCCGGTTCGCCAGCGAGTACCACCGGTTCAAGGACCTGGGCGAGATGGCCCAGGAGATGGCGGAACTCAAGGAGCGGGTGAAGGACGGCAAGGAGCAGGCCCGGCTGTTCTAGCGGGGCATCGGCGGCGGGACGGGGTTGCGGGCGTGATCTACACTCCCGGCCATGTCGAGCAAGAAGGTGTACGGCACGCCGGCCGAAGCGTTCGCGGATCTGCGGCAGCGCGGCGTGCTGCGCGACGGCATCACGGTGATGACTGGGGGCTTCGGGCTGTGCGGCCTGCCGGAGAACCTGATCGTGGCGCTGCGCGATTCGGGCGCCAAGGGTCTGACGTGCATCAGCAACAACGCGGGGGTGGACGACTGGGGGCTGGGGCTGCTGCTCAAGACGCGTCAGATCCGCAAGATGATCTCGTCGTACGTGGGTGAGAACGCCGAGTTTGAGCGGCAGTACCTGGCCGGCGAGCTGGAGATCGAGTTCAACCCGCAGGGGACGCTGGCCGAGCGGATCCGGGCCGGCGGGGCGGGGATCCCCGCGTTCTACACGGCGACGGGGGTGGGCACGCCGGTGGCCTCCGGCAAGGAGATCCGGGAGTTCTACCGGCCGGGGGATGACACAACGCACCACAACCGCAAGCCGGCGGTCGAGGGCACGTTCGCCCAGACGCAGCAGCGGCTGACGCCGCCCGAAGCGGGCCGGGCGCAGCGGCGCGAGTACATCCTGGAGACGGGGCTGTTCGCGGACCTGGCGCTGGTGAAGGCCTGGAAGGCCGACGAGTTCGGCAACCTGGTCTTCCGGCGGACGGCGCGCAACTTCAACGCCATGATGGCGACGGCGGCGAAATTCGTGATCGCCGAGGTCGAGAACCTGGTGCCCGTCGGCCAGATCGACCCCGACCACGTGCACGTGCCGGGGAACTACGTGGACCGGATCGTCAGGACCGTGCCGTCGAAGAAGATCGAGAATCGGACCGTCACCAAGGGCTGAGGACCGCGCGCATGCCGCTGACACGAGACCAGATCCCGATTCGGGCCGCCCAGGAGCTGCGCGACGGGTACATCGTCAACCTGGGCATCGGCATGCCCACGCTCGTGGCCAATCACATTCCCGCGGGCATGGACGTGTGGCTTCAGTCGGAGAACGGCCTGCTGGGCATCGGCCCGTTCCCCCGCGAGAGCGAGATCGATCCCGACCTGATCAACGCCGGCAAGCAGACCATCACCGCCCGGCCGGGCGCCAGCTACTTCTCGTCGGCCGAGTCGTTCGCCATGATCCGCGGCGGGCACATCGACATGTGCATCCTGGGGGCGATGCAGGTGTCGCAGGAGGGGGACATCGCCAACTGGATGATCCCCGGCAAGATGGTCAAGGGCATGGGCGGCGCGATGGATCTGGTGGCCGGGGTGAACAAGGTGATCGTGGCGATGGAGCACACGGCCAAGGGGGCCGCGAAGCTCGTGCGCCAGTGCTCGCTGCCCCTGACGGGGCGGCGCTGCATCGACATGGTGATCACCGAGCTGTGCGTGCTGGTGATGGACCCGGCGCGCCGGCGCTTTGTGCTGACCGAGCTGGCCCCGGGCACGAGCCTGGACGATGTGCGCGCGGCGACCGAGGCCGAGTTCGTCGTCGCGGACCGGGTGGGAACGATGCGGGTCTGAGCATGACGCCGACCGGCGACAAGCCCGTGCTGGACGAGGCGCAGAGCGCAGCGCTGCTGCGGTCGCTGGTGCTGGCCCGCAAGCGCATGTTCTGGTTCAACGTGACCTTCGGCTCGATGCTCGTGACGGGCATCGGCGTGGGCGTGGCGCAGGCCAACGGGATCAACGCCCGCTCCGGCGGCTGGGAGGCGACGGCGCTGATCGCCGGCTTCGCGGCCGGGTGCACCGTGATGGCGATCGGGGTCACGGGTTTCTCGATCCGGCACGCGCAGGCGTGGCGGGCGGTCAAGCGGCTGGAAGAACTGATGAACGCGGGGCCGGCGGCGAGCGGGCGCACCGGGGGCTGAACCGTCGGGGGGCTCGCGTCCGGCACTATCCTCGGTTGTGCGTTGGTTCGATGCGCATCTCGACCTTGCCTGCCTGGCGGTGAACGGCCGCGACATGGAAGCGACCCCCGAGCGGGCGGGCGGGCCGTGGCAACCGGCGTCGGTCACCCTGCCGTCGTTGGCGGCCGGCGGCGTGACGCACGCGCTGGCGACGATCTTCACCGAGGCCGACGGTCAGGACGCCGCAGGCTATCCGGTGGGCGACGCCGAGGCGGCGCACCGCGCGGGCGCCGCACAGTTGGGCGTGTACGAGGTGTGGCTTTCGCGGGGCTTGGCGTGCCGGTGGCGTGAGCGGCCGGCGCGCCCCGGCGCATTGAGCCTGGGCATCCTGATCGAGGGGGCCGATCCGGTGCGCGAGCCGGCGGAGCTGGCGTGGTGGGCGCAGCGCGGGGTGGTCGCGGTGGGGCTGGCGTGGTGGAAGGACTCGCGCTACGCCGCGGGCAACGGCAGCACGGACCCGTCGCGCGGGCTGACGGACCTGGGCGGGCGGCTGGTCGATGAGATCGACCGGCTGGGGCTGGTGCACGATGCATCGCACCTGGCCGACCGGTCGCTGCGCGACCTGGCGGCGCGGTCGGCCGGACGGATCATCGCGTCGCACTCCAACAGCCGCGTGCTGATGGGCGACCCGGCCAACCAGCGGCACCTGAGCGATGAGCAGATCCGGCTGATCGCCGGTCGCGGCGGGGTGATCGGGCTGAACCTGTTCGGCAAGTTCCTGCGGCCCGGCGCGGGCGAATCGGTTCGGGCGACGATCGCCGATGCGTTGGACCACGTGGAGCACGTCAGCCGCGCCGCGGGCGGGCGCGAGTTCGTCGGGCTGGGGTCCGATGCGGACGGTGGATTCTCGGCGCTGGGGCTTCCGGAAGGGCTGGAGCGGCCGGCGCAGTGGGGGCGTCTGGCGGCGGGGCTGTCGGCGCGAGCGTGGAGCGACGGGGAGATCGACGGGTTTTGCTGGGGCAACTGGGCGCGGGTGTTCGGCCTGAGCGGGCGCAACACCTAACATCCCGGCCCGTGCCGATCCTCAGCTGCACCAACCTGCGCCACGCGTTCGGGACCCGGACGATCCTGGACGGGGTGTCGCTGTCGATCGAGCCGGGCGAGCGGCTGGGCATCGTGGGCCGTAACGGCTGCGGCAAGAGCACGCTGCTGAAGGTGCTGTCCGGGGTGGTGGAGCCGCAGGATGGCGAAGTGTCGCTGGCGCGGGGCAGCCGCGCGGGGTATCTGGAACAGGACCCGACGTTCGATCCGGATGAGACGCTGCGCGGCGCGGCGGAGGCGGCGTTCGCCGAGCTGCACCGGCTGCACCACGATCTGAACGTGGTGTTCGAGCGCATGGGCACGGCCGAGGGGGCGGACCTGGAGAGGCTGCTGAAGAAGCAGGCGGAGCTGGAGCGGCAGATCGACGCCGCGGGCGGGTACGCGATCGACCACAAGATCGACGCGGTGCTGCACGGTCTGGGGTTCACCGATGCGCAGTTCACGGTGCCGGTGCCGGGGTTGTCTGGCGGGCAGCGGGGGCGGCTGGCGCTGGCGCGGCTGCTGCTGGAGAACCCCGATGCGCTGCTGCTGGACGAGCCGACGAACCACCTGGACATCGAGGGGTGCCTGTGGCTGGAGAGTTTCCTGAAGGAAGAATTCCGCGGGGCGGTGGTGATGGTGAGCCACGACCGGTACCTGTTGGACAACGTGGTGACGCGGATCATCGAGGTGGAGCAGGGGCGGCTGATCGACTATCCGGGCAACTACGAGGCGTTCCGCGAGATCCGGGCGCAGCGGCGGCTGACGATGCTCCGGGCGTACGAGAACGAACAGGACAAGTTCCGCAAGGAGGAGGCGTTTATCAGGCGGTACCGGGCGGGCCAGCGCGCCAAGCAGGCGCAGGGGCGGTTGTCGAAGCTGACGCGCGCCAAGGAGCAGAGCACGTTGGAACGGCCGATGGAGATGGATGCCTTCCGGCTGGAGCTGCCCAGGGCCGAGCGCACGGGCGACATCGTGATCTCGGCGCGCGGCCTGAGCAAGAGCTACACGCAGGAGGACGGGTCGGTCCGCGTGCTGTTCAAGGACCTGGATGTGTCGATCGGCCGGGGCGAGCGGTGGGGCATCATCGGGCCCAACGGGGCGGGCAAGAGCACGCTGGTGCGCTGCCTGCTGAAGGAACAGGAGCCGGACGCCGGCACGGTGCGGATCGGCAGCAACGTGAAGGTGGGCCACTACAAGCAGATCCACGATTTCCTGGACCCGGAGATCTCCGTCTACCGGTATCTGCAGGGCGTGATCCTGAAGGAGTGCCCCGGGCAGTTGCTCAGCGAGCAGCAGGCGCGCGACCTGGCGGGCGCGTTCCTCTTCAGCGGCAGCGAGCAGGAGCGGGAGATGGGGCGGCTGTCGGGCGGCGAGCGCAGCCGGGCGGTGCTGGCGGGGCTGCTGGCCTCGGCCAAGAACCTGCTGGTGCTGGACGAGCCGACGAACCACCTGGACATTCCTTCGGCCGAGCGGTTGGAAGATGCGCTGGCGCCGCCGGATGAGGAGACGGGCGAATCGGGCTACGAGGGGTGCCTGATCCTGATCTCGCACGATCGGGCCCTGATCGACGCGACCTGCGACCACCTGCTGGTGATGGACGGCCGTGGCAACGTGGAGGTGTTCCACGGCAACTACTCGCTGTGGCACGAGAAGGACCTGGTCCGAAGGGCCGAGGCGCTCGCTGCCCAGCGCAAGGAGCAGGAGCGGCAGGTCCGGGTGGCGGACCAGGCCAAGGCTCGCCAGAAACCGGCGCCGTCGGCGTCGGGCGGTGCGGGGGCGAAGAACCCTCTGGCTCGCCTGAGCATCGAAGAGATCGAGGGCCGCATCGCGAAGATCGAGGCGCGCATCGCGGAGATCGATCGGCTGATGGGCGAGCCCGAGGTCTGGGGCAACCCCGCGCGGTGCCAGTCGCTGGGGCAGGAACGAACGAATCTGGTGCAGGAACTGGAACCGCTGGAGATGGAGTATTTCGGCCGGTCCGGATGATGCTGGCCGACGGGGCGGGACGTACCCTGTGCGGGCGGGTGTTTGTGACAGGAGCGACCATGCAGACGTTTGATCCTCACGCAGTCGTCGAGCGCCTGGGCTGGCGATACGCCACCAAGAAGTTCGACCCGGGGCGCAAAATTCCCGCCGACCGCTGGGCGGCCCTGGAGAAGGCGATGATCCTGGCGCCGTCGTCGTACGGTCTGCAGCCGTGGCGGTTCGTGGTGGTGAACGACGCGACGCTGCGCGCCAAGTTGCGAGCGGTGTCGTGGAACCAGCCGCAGATCACCGACGCTTCGCACCTGGTGGTGTTCTGCCGGCGCGCGGCCATGACGCCGGCGGACGTCGAGCGGTACGTGCAGCGGATCGTGGACGTGCGGGCGGTGCCCGCGGCGGCGCTGGAGCAGTACAAGAACATGATGCTCGGCACCGTCAAGGGCCTGAGCGCCGAGCAGTCGGGCGCGTGGAACGGGCGGCAGGTGTACATCGCGCTTGGGTTCTTCCTGTCGGCGGCGGCGATGCTGGGGATCGACGCCTGCCCGATGGAGGGCTTCGACGGCGCGAAGTACGACGAGATCCTGGGCCTGCCCGCCGAGGGCTACCACGCGCAGGTGGTGGCGACGGCGGGGTACCGCGCGCCGGACGACGAGTTCGGGAAGATGGCCAAGGTCCGTTTCGCCGACGCGGACGTGGTGAAGCACCGCTGACGCGCCAGCGCGCGCGCGGGTCACTTCGGCGCCGTCTTGACCACCGGGCCGACGAACATCTTCTCGGCGCGGACCACGAACACGCCGCTGTCGTCCTTCTGCGCCACCGTGCCCACGACCACCACTTCGCTGAGCGGGGCCAGCCCCGATACGCCCTTGAGGCCGACCTTCAGCGGGGCGCCCGACGCGTCGGTCACCTGGATGGTCGCGGCGTTGGCGGTGATGTCGGCCCGCTTCTCGCAGCAGTAGTCCCAGGGCGTTTCGCATGCATCGTCGGGATTGTCGGAGCAGGCGGGCAGCGCGAAGTCCATCAGGGTGAACATGGCGCGGCCATCAACGAACGGCTCGACCGAGCCGCCCACGCGTCCGCGCATGACGACCTTCTGTCCGGGCCCGGCGGCCTGCTTGGCGGCCTTGACGCCCAGAGGACCGGCCGGGGCGGCCGTGATGAACAGGTCGCCGGGCAGGGCCGCGGCGGGGGCGGCCTTGGGCGCGCTGTCTGGCGGGGCCGGCTTCTTTTCGCAGGCGGGCAGGGCGAGCGCGGCGGCGAGGGCGAGCAGGGCTGTCGGTGCGGCGAGATTCATGCTGGGTGACTCCTTGCAAGGTGGGTTGATCGGGTGAGACGTGGCGGCGGCCCCGGAGTTCCGGGGAGTCACGCGGCCTTGAGGGATTCGGGGATGGGCAGGCGCAGAGCGCGCAGCGCCGGCGGCAACGCGCCGATGAGTCCCAGGGCCAGGCCCGCGGCCAGGCCCAGGGCAACGACGGTGTGGTCCACGACGAGGCCGAAGACTCCGGTGGAGAAGCGGACCGCCAGCCCGTCGAGCATCGCCAGGCCCACGATGCTCGCGAGCACGGCGCCGGCGCTGGCGGCAAGCAGGGACTCCTGGACAAGGCTGAGGACGATCGCGCCCCGCCGGTAGCCCAGGCACTGGAGCATGCCCAGCTCGCGGACTCGGGAAGAGAACGCGGCGTACATGGTGTTCAGGCCGCCGAGCAGCCCGCCGGCGGCGATGAGCAGGGCGGTGGCCCAGACGACGGCCTGCACGGGCCGGAAGAACGAGGCGAGCCCGGCGTAGTAACGGGTCTCGGGGATGGCGGTGAGCTCCAGGTCGAGTCGCTGCCGGGCGAAGGCGTCGATGTCGGCGAATTCGGCGTCGCCCAGCGCGAGCACCACGCAGGAGTCGGTCTCGCGCTTGGTGGCCGCCTTGAGATCGGTCAGCGCCGTCCAGGCTTCGGCCTGCATGACCGTGCCCGGGGCGGCGAAGCGGCCGACGATCGTCCACCTGGACTTGTCGATCCAGAGCGTTGAGCCGACGGCCAGGTCGGACTCGGCCAGGCCGAGTTGCCTGGGCGCGGCGCTGCCCAGCATGATCTCGTCGTGCCCGGCGCGGGGGAACCGGCCCTCGGTGATCTGAACCGAACGATGCACCAGCATGGCCGCGGGCGTGACGCCCCGGATCAGCAGCAGCCGCGGGTTGTCCGCGTCGGGCGTGGCGCGGACGGGCAGCTGCACGTGCACCTCGGCCGAGACGTGGGGCACGCCCATGCTGGTTTCAAGGCCGGGCACGGCGGCGGCGACGAGCGAGCCGACGGAGGCGGGGATCTCGGAACGTTCGATGCTCTCCTCGCTGCCCGCGCCGAGCAGGATGACGTGCCGGTCGTCGCCGCTGGCGCGCAGGCTGCGGCTCATGCCCGTGACGAAGCCGGCGGCGGCGATGATGAGCAGGACCACCAGGCAGGCCCCAAGGACGCTCAGGCCGGCGCGCAGGGGTGACCGGCCCAGGTTGCGGACGGCGTAATCGAGCGGGAGGCGTGCCATGGCGGGCGGTCGGTGCGGGTCTCAGACGGCGCGGAAGCACTGGGCGATGGGCCGGCGCGACGCGCGCCAGGCGGGGAAGAGTCCGGCGGCAACGCCGAGCAGGGCGGCAAGGCCGACGCCCGTTGCGGCGGCCAGCGGATCTGCGGCGACGGCGATGTTGACGCCCTCGACGGTCAGCGCGAAGTGGCCCCAGGCCAGCACGCCGGCGGCGGCGCCCGCGCCGGCGGCGCCACCGAGCAGGCTGAGCAGGATGCTCTCCAGGACGATGAGCGCGGCGATGAGGCCGGAGCGGAAGCCGAGCGTCTGCAGGATGGCGTGCTCCTTCACGCGGTCCTGAACGCTCAGGACGATGGCGTTGGCGACCAGGCCCAGCACGGCGGCCAGGCAGGCCCAGCCGAGCCAGCGCGTGAAACCGACGATCTCGACGACGTCGTGCGCGGCGCGGGCGATGAAGGCGGTTTCCGGCGACGTGTACGTGGGCTCCTGATCGTCGCGGAACTCGGCGTCGATGGCCCGGGCGACGGCCTCGAGGTGGCGAGCTTCGTCGACCTTGACGTTGAACTGCGTGACGATGCCCTGGCCGCCCCCACGGGCGGCGCGCTGCAGGAAGGGCAGGTGCACGTAGGCGACGCTCTGGTCCTGGGGCGCATCGCTGTCGACGATGCCGGCGACGGTGACGGTGACGCCCGCGGCGTCGAAGGACTGGCCCACGGACAGGCCGCGCCGTGCGGCCAGGGAGCGGCCGACCAGGGCGGCATCGCCCCGAGCGCGCCAGGCTTCGAGCGAGCCTTCGAGGATGCGCAGGCCCAGGGACTCGACGCTTTCTTCCGGCACGCCTCGGAATGTGATGACGTCGAGGCCGGCGCGGCAGTTGTTGACGACGATCTTGAGCGGGACGACCGAGCGGACGTGCGGGATCGCGACGATCCGGCGTTCGTAGTGCTCGGGCAGGCGGCTGGTGAAGGGGCAGAAGCGGTTCTCGCGGTAGACGACGAGGGTGGTTTCGTCGGCGCGTCCGTCGGTGGCCCGTGCGACTGCGTGCTGCATGGCCTGGACGGCGCAGAACAGGAACATGGCGGCGGCCACGCCGCCGACGGTCAGCAGCGTCCGCGTGCGGTGGCGGACGACCTGCTTGAAGACCAGGGGGAGGTGGCGGGGGTTGATCACGCGGCGGCCTCCGCGTTGGGGCGGTCATCGGCGACGAGGCGGCCCTTTTCCAGGTGCAGCGTGCGGCGGGCATGGGCTGCGCTGCGCGGGTCGTGCGTGACCATGATGAGGGTCTTGCCGAGTTCGCGGTTGAGGCGGACCAGCAGGCTCATGATGGCGGCTGCGGATTCGCCGTCGAGGTCGCCGGTCGGCTCGTCGGCCACGAGCAAGGGCGGGTCGGCGACGATCGCGCGGGCGATGGCGACGCGCTGCTCCTGACCGCCGGAGAGCTGCCTGGGGTAGTGGTCGTGCCGGTCGGCGATGCCGGTCAGTTCGAGCGCCAGAGCGACGCGGCGGTGCCGCTCGCGCGAGGGCATGCGGCGCAGCAGCAGCGGCAGTTCGACGTTCTCGTAGGCCGTGAGCACCGGCACGAGGTTGTAGAGCTGAAAGACGTAGCCGACGCTGGCGGCGCGCCAGTCGGCCAGGCGCGCGGCCGAGAGGCGGCCGAGGTCAACTCCGCCGATGATCAGCGAGCCGGCGGTGGGACGGTCGATCCCGGCGATGAGGTTGAGCAGCGTGGTCTTGCCCGAACCCGAGGGTCCCATGAGCGCCACAAAGTCGCCGGCGGGCACGTCGAGATCCAGCTCGCGCAGCGGCGTGATGACCGTCGCACCCTTGCGGTAGGCCCGGGTCAGCGAGCGGCACTGGATGAACGGGGCTGTGGTCATGGTCGGGTCTCCCCGGTGCGGCGGGGGGCCGGTCGGACCGCGGCGCCGGAGGTCAATCCGGCGGGCGGCCGCACGATCACGCGGTCGCCCGGACGAAGCCCTTCGGCGATGCGCCGGTAGCCATCGGTCGCGCCCGGCTCAGGCCGCACGTCGCGCCGCACGGCGGTGCGCGACGGCTCGTCGAACAGCCAGACGAACGGCTGCCGGCCGTCGGCGTCGGCGATCGAGGCTTCGGGGACGAAGATCCACAGTTCATCGTCGGTCGAACCGCCCGGTCCCGTTCCGGCGGGCGCCGTGGACGCCGGTCGGAAGAACCGCACGCGGGTCAGCATCTCGGGCTTGAGCTCCGGCGGAGCGCCGGTGAGAATCACCTTCACCTGCACGGTGTTCTTCTGGATGTTGGCCTCGTGCACGAACAGGGCCACAACGCCGCGCAGCACCACACCCGGCAGAGCTTCGGTGGTCACCTCGGCCTCGTGGCCGATGGCGACCTTGCCGGCGTCGGCCAAGGGGATGTCGACGCGCACGCGCAGGCGGGCGGGGTCGTAGAGCTTGACGATGGTCGCGGCGTCGCGGTCGTCGCTGTTCATCATGAGGCGACTCCCGGGTTCGGCGATTCGGGCCAGGACCACGCCCGACCACGGCGAGCGCACCACCATGCGGGTCAGGCGCAGATCGGCCTCGGCCAGCGCCGCTTCGGCCTCGGCGAGCGCCGCGCGGGCCTGGGCGGTCTGCGCGCCGGCGGCGGCCACCATGGCTTCCTGCCCCGCCAGACGGAGCTCGAGCTGGCGGAACTCGGCCTGGCCGACGGCGCCGCGCTCGACGAGGGGGCGCTTGCGGTCCAGATCGTCCGAGAGTTCGGCGGCGCGGGCGGTCTCGACGCGCTCGGCTGCCATCGCGCGGGCGACTTCAGCCTTGCGGGTCTCGACGGTCGCGCCGGCGCGCCGGGCGGCGAGCTGCGCATCGGCGTCCACCAGGCGGGCGACCACCTGCCCGGCCTCGACGTGCTGACCCTCCAGTACGAGCACCTCGGTGACCACGCCCTCGGCCAGGGCCGTCACTCGGCTGGGGTAGGGGTCAGGCTCCACCCACCCCGGAGCCTGCACGGTCATCGCCCGAGATCCCCCGGCGACAGCACCCAAAGCAGCGGGCCGAGCGACGACCTCGACCAGTTCAACCTCGATCGATGGGCGGAGCGTCTGCCGCGCGGCGTAGCCGAGCAGGGCCAGCACCGCCGCGGTGACTGCCAGGGGCACACCCCAGCGCACGATCCACCGGCGTCGGGGCGGTGTCACGGTGTGCGTCATGGTTGTCTGCGGGGCGGCGCCGAGCGCAAGCCCTCGAACCGGATCGGCCGCGGTCATGGAGAATCCCCTGGCACTGCGGGTCGCGCCGCGCGAAGGCGACGGCGCGCACGATCACTCCGCGGGCCGCACGGCCCGGGGAGGTGCACAGGGGCGATCAGATCGACAGGCGACAGAGCGTCAGAAGCGTGGCCCGCCCCGACCGGGGCGAGGGACAGCACTCCGGCGGCGGCGCGGCGAACCGTAGCAGCGCGGCGGCGCACACGCGTGTGGGATCGTGGGA
>JAHCJH010000033.1 GCA_026126345.1 Phycisphaeraceae bacterium
GATGCACCCCGTGCGACAGGAATTCGAGCTGGCGATGCTCCGGGCGCTCGACCGATCCAAAAGCCGCGCGGCCCTGGGCATCTGTCTGGGCATGCAGCTCATGTCCCTGCACGCCGGCGGCCGCCTCAACCAGCACCTGCCGGACACGCTGGCCACCGCCGATCGCCACCGCAAGGACTTCGCCCACCCGGTGCTGCCCGTGCCGGGGTCGGACCTGGAGGCCGGTTCGGTCGCCAGCAACCACCATCAGGCTGTCGCCAACGCCGGCCGCCTCCGTGTCATCGCTGCCAGCGACGACGGGGTGATCGAAGCCGTCAACGATCCCGACCGCCCGTTCTACCTCGGTGTGCAGTGGCATCCCGAGCGCACCGCCGACGCCCGCCTGGGCGCCGAGATCTTCCGGCGATTGGTCCGGGCCGCCTCGGGCGCCTGATCGGCCCTCAGGAAATCACGGGCTTGGCGTGCAGCAGCGTGAGGGTGTCGGTCACGCCCAGGTTCAGGAACACTTCCCTCGTCGCCGTCGAACGGTTCAGCGTGTAGAAGTGAATGCCGCGGACTTCCTGGTCCAGCAGCTCGCGGCATTGCTGCGTCGCCCACTGCACGCCGACGCGGCGCACGCGCTCCGGATCGCCGTCGGTCCGGTTGATCGCCCGCAGCAGCGGCGCGGGAAACCGGCACCCCAGCGCCATGTCCGCCATCGAGAGCATGCCCTTGACGCTCGAAACCGGCATGATGCCCGCGACGATCGGCACCTTGATCCCCGCGATCTCGCACCGGTCGCGGAAGTCGAAGAAGTCCTTGTTGTCGAAGAACAACTGCGTGCAGATCCAGTCGGCCCCCGCGTCCACCTTGGCCTTGAGGTAGTCCATCTCCTTGACGCGGTTGGGCGTTGCGGGGTGCCCCTCGGGGTAGCCCGCCACGCACACGCCGAAGCCCCGCGGATCCGGGTGCTTGCGGCTGTCGTTGAACGCCCGGACCGCCCGGACCAGATCGGCCGCGTACCGGTAGGCGTCCTTCGACCGGTCGTAGTCCGCGAGCGTCTTGGGCACGTCGCCGCCCAGGGCCAGGATGTTCCCGATGCCTGCGCCGGCGTACCGCTCCAGGATCGAGCGAATCTGCTCGGCGGTGTGGCACACGCACGTCAGGTGCGGCACCGGGTCGAGCCGCGTCTGGGCCTTGAGCCGCACCACCAGGTCGTGGGTCACCTCTCGCGTCGAGCCCCCCGCCCCGTAGGTCACCGACACGAACGACGGCTTAAGGCTTTCCAGCTCCGTGATCGAGGTGTACAGCGACTCGGCGGCTTCCGGCGTCTTGGGCGGGAAGAACTCGAACGAGAAGGTCGTCGCGTGCTGGGCGAGGATGTCGCGGATGTGCATGGGTGTGCCCGGCAGGACGGCGCAGCGCGCCCGACGGTGGGATATCGACACGCTGGCCGAACCGTCCCAACCGCATTCAGTATACCCGTTCATCCGGATGAATGGATCAATATTCTGGCAAGCCGGGCAGTCTGCGCCGCCGGTATCGCCTGGAATCCCGCCCCGTCACCCCTACGCTGACGGCATGACACGAGCCATCGCAATTGTGGCACTGGTCGCCCTGCTTCCCTTGTTCGCCGCGGAGCCCGCCATGGCCAAGATCAAGACCGAAGTCGTCGAGTACCAGATCGACGGCCAGAAGTTCCAGGGCTTCCTCAGTTACGACGACGCCGACGACCGCCCCCGTCCCGGCGTGGTGGTCTTCCCCGAGTGGTGGGGCTGCAACGACTACGCCCGCACCCGGGCCGAGATGCTCGCGGCGATGGGCTACATCGCCTTCGCTGCCGACATGTACGGCCAGGGCCGCACCACCGCCGACTCCAAGCAGGCCGGAGCCTGGGCCGGCGAGGTCTTCGGCGACAACGCCGCGCTGCGCCGCCGGGCCGCCGCCGCGCTGGCTCAACTGGCCGGCCACAAGCTCGCCGACCGCACCCGCCTGGCGGCCATCGGCTACTGCATGGGCGGAACGGTCGCCACCGAGCTCGCCCGCACCGGCGCCGACCTCAAGGCCGTCGTCGCGTTCCACGCCAGCACCTTCGCCGGCAAAGACGCCGCCGCGAACAAGGACATCAAGGCCGTCGTCATGATCTGCCACGGCGCGGAGGACGATTTCGTCAAGCCCGAGGAGATCACCAACTTCCACGCGTTCATGAAGGAAGCGGGCAAGCGGTTCGTCTTCATCAGCTACAGCGGCGCGGTGCACGCCTTCACCAACCCCAACGCCGACAAGGCCAACATCCCCAGCGTCCGGTACAACGCCGACGCCGACCGCCGATCCTGGCGGCACATGCGCGACCTGTTCGAAGAAGTGTTCGCGCCCGAGCGCCCCAAGGCAGGCCGGCCGTGAGCGCCGCACCCGCAGCCGGAACCGCCGCCGTTGAATCCCCGCTGCGCATCGGCGCCCGGTCGTTCGCCAGCCGCCTGATCGTCGGCACCGGCAAGTACGCCACGCACGAACTCATGCGCGACGCGCTCGACGCCTCCGGCGCCCAGGTCGTGACCGTCGCGGTGCGGCGCGAGCGGCTCTACAACGAGCGGGGCCAGAGCCTGCTCGACGCCATCGACCTGGCGCGCTACACCATCCTGCCCAACACCGCCGGCTGCTTCACCGCCGAAGACGCCGTCCGCGTCGCCCGCCTCGGGCGCGAGCTGCTCGAGCAGCTCGGCAACCCCGGCGCCGGCTGGGTGAAGCTCGAAGTGCTCGGCGACAAGAAGACCCTGCTGCCCGATCCGATGGGCACCCTCCGCGCCACCGAGGAACTTGTCAAAGACGGCTTCGAGGTCCTGGCGTACACCAGCGACGACCCGATCGCCGCCGCCCGGATCAAGGCCGCCGGCGCCGCCAGCGTCATGCCCGCAGGCTCGCCCATCGGCTCGGGCCAGGGCGTGCTCAACCGCAACAACCTCGTGCTCTGCCTCGAACTGCTCAAGCAGGGCGACGCGGCCTATCCCGTCATCGTCGACGCCGGCGTCGGCGCCGCCAGCGACGTCAGCCAGGCCATGGAGCTCGGCGCCGACGGCGTGCTGCTGAACACCGCCGTCGCCCACGCCCGCGACCCCGTCGCCATGGCCCACGCCATGCGCCACGCCTGCATCGCCGGCCGCCTCAGCTACCTCGCCGGGCGCATCCCCAAACGCCTCTACGCCAGCGCCAGCAGCCCGTGGGAGGGCGTCGTTTCCTACATCCCCGGCGAGTAGCCCGCGCCCCCTTGGCCCCCGCACGCCGCGCGGTACACTCCTGCCATGATCAAGCAGAAGCAAGCGCTCGCCGACAGGCTGGTGACCTTCCTGCTCATCTTCGCGGCGATCACCGTCGCCGTGCTGGTGGTCACCAAGTTCCTGCTCTAGCCCGCCGGCCCGCGATCACAGACCCAGCGACCGCCGCTTGGCGATCCACTCTTCGCGCTCCCGCGCGTTCTCACTGGCCAGGTCCCCCGCGCCCCCGCGCGCCGCGTCGCGCAGCGCCTCGATCTCCAGTCGCGACAGCCGAACCGACTCCAGCTCGTAGTCCTTCCACGCCTCCACCGTCACCGGCACGATCGGCTGGATCAGGTCGTGCATCGCCCGCGCGTACACCCGAATCTCCTCTTGTGCGTGCGCATCCATCCGCAACGACAGGAACCGCAGGATGTTGTGCAGGTCGCACTTCCAGTACCACTCGGTGTACAGGCTCACCGGCAGGCCCATCCGCGCCATCTCGCGCGACACTCCCTGCTCGGTCAGCGACAGGTACCGCTGGTACATCGCCTCGGAGTCCTCCAGGAACTTCACGAACGCCTCGGCCGTCTTCAGCTCCGCCTCGGTCGCTCCCGCGTGCACGAACAGCTCGTCGCCGCCCTGGCGATTGCTGCGGCTCTGCCGCCGCACCTGTTCGACCGTCGGCCGATAGAACCGGTCGGGCATCACCGAGTACCGGCCCGAGTACTCGTTCACGTTCGCCGTCCGGTGCCGGATCCATTGGCGCGCGATGAAGATCGGCATCGCCACGTGGAACTTGAACTCCACCATCTCGAACGGCGTCGTGTGCCGGTGCCGCAGCAGGTACCGGATCAGCCCCTTGTCCTCGTTCACCTTCTTCGTCCCCTGCCCGTAGCTCACCCGCGCCGCCTGCACGATCGCCGCGTCGGCCGTCTGCCCCTGCGGCACCAGCCGCGGCATCGCGTCCACCAGCGCCACGAACCCGTGGTCCAGGCAGCGGATCTCCCGACGCGACACGCCGCCCATCACGTCCGCCAGCGCCGTTTCCGGGCGCACCTCGTTCCACCGTGGCGACCCCGGGCTTGCCGCGGCCTCCGCCGCCTCAACCCGCACCGGTCCACGCTCGCCAACCCGCGGCCCTGTCGTCTCGCTCGCCATAACGCCAGCGTAGCGACCCAGCCCCCGGCCCGGAATCCACTCATTCCCGCCGCAGCAGTGTCACCCGGGCCGTCCCCGTCGAGCCCCCGCGCCGGTATCCGACCTCCACCGTTTGGCCGGCCTTGAACTCCCCAAGCACCCGCGCCAGATCCCCCGCATCCCGCACCGGCTTGCCGTTGATCGACGTCAGCACGTCCCGCGGCCGCAAGCCCGCCTCCCGTGCCGCCCCCGACAGCGACGTGATCGGCAGCCCGTCGCCCGCCCCCTGTTCGTTGATGCCGAAGGGCAATTCCGCCTCGCCCGGCCGGTTGATCTCCGCCACCTCGGGCAGTTGCTTGAGCCACGCTCGCCAGTCCTTCTCTAGCTCGGCCAGCGCCTTGCCGAACACCCGCTCGAACGCTCTCGCCCCCGTCCGATCCTCGCCGAACCCCTCCACGTACGCCCCGTACCACGCCCGCAATTGTCCTCGGTCCGACAGGAACAGGAACAGCGACCTCGCCGCCGCGTAATTCGCCAGCGGCCGCGTGCCGCTGAACCTCTCCGGCGTCATCTCCAGAATCGACTTCATCGTCGGCAGCCGTCCGGCCGCCTGCAGCCGCTTGAGCGAGTTGGTCCGCCACGACGCCACCGGGCGGAATTTCGCCGCATCGTCGGCCGAATGCTCCAGATCCTCCACCAGCGAGCACAGCCCCTCCTGAATCCACACCGGGTGCACCTGCCCGCGCCGGTCCATGTCGCGCCAGTGCAGCACGTGCCAGAACTCGTGCCGCATCGTCGGCCCCAGGTCCTGCGCCACCAACTCCTTGCGCGAATGGTCGTAAATGCCCCCCACCGACCCGAACCGATCGCCAAAGGTCTTCTGCGCCCAGCGGTTCCAGTCCGCTCGGTTCGGCCAGATCACCGTCACCCACGCCGGCGCCCGTTCGGCAAGGGCCGGTTGCTCCGGCAGCACGTAAGCCCGCCACCACGCCTCCAGTTGCGTCACCTCCCGCCGGGCCGCCTCGAACGACGCGGCCTCGAACCCCGACACGAACGCCAGCCGCAGGGCCTCATCTTTTTCGTACCGATACCCCTCGCCGAATCCCTTGCGCAACGCCGCGACACGCCGATCGATCGCCTCGTCCTGCAGGCTCGCGGCCCGCGCCAGGATGGACTTGAAGGTTTCGGTGTTGCGCAGCGACGCCAGGTCCTCGTCACGCCGCATGGTGTCGAACGACGTGAACCCGAGTTCCACCGCACGCCGCAGCGCCGCCTCGGCGCCGGCAATGTCGCCACGTCGGGCCAGGACGCACGCCAGGTTGTAGTGCGGATTCGGGTCGGCCGGGCTCACCGCCATCATGCGTTCCAGCGCCGCCTGGGCTTCGTCAAGCTTGCCGGCCCCGAATGCTTCGACAAACCGCCGTTCCAGTTCCCCGGGGTTGTCCGTCGTCGGCTTGGGCGGCTGACCGCCCGCCGCGGCCGCGACCGCCAACGCCAGCACCGATCCCCAGCCAGCACGTTTCAGGCCGATGCGTCTCATGACCTCACCACCGGTTCGTCCGAAACAACGACCCGGTTGCCCGCGACCCGCAGCCGGCCCTCGACCAGGTCCGCAATCGCCCGCGGGTACACCCTGCACTCCTCCGCGAACACCCGCGCCCCGAGCGTCTCGGGCGTGTCGCCGTCGAGCACGGGCACAGCGCTCTGCGCGATGATCGGCCCCCGGTCGTACTCCTCGGAAACGAAGTGCACCGTGCAGCCCGACACCTTGCACCCCGCCGCCAGCACGGCTTCATGCACGCGCGCACCGTACATCCCGCGCCCGCCGAACGACGGCAGCAGCGCCGGGTGAATGTTCACCGTGCGATGCTCCCACCCCGTCGGCACCGGCAACCGCCGCAGGTATCCCGCCAGCACGCCAAACTCGATCCGCCGGCTTTCCAGCAAGTCGCGCCACCGCCCCGCGTTCATCTCCCCCGGTTCCACCACCACATCCAGCCCCCGCGCGCGCGCCAATTCCGCCGCCGGCACCGGCCCCGACGCCACCACCAGCGCCACCGTCGCCCGCACGCGCCCGTCCGCGCACGCCTCCAGCAGGTTCGCGAGCGTGCGCCCCGCGCCCGAGACACACACCGCCAGCCTCGCAGCGCCCGCGCTCATGCTCCGTTCACTTCGCGGCTTTGACCGCTTCGTCCTGGCTCCTGCAGATCGTCAGCCCCGTGTTCAGCCGCGTGATCTTCAGCAGGTTGATCAGGTTGTCGTTCAGGTTGTACAGCGCGGCCTTGCCCTTGTTTGCCTTGCAGGTCTTGTTAATCGTCACCAGCAGGCCCAGCCCCACCGACGCCAGCAGCTGCACCTGGGCGAAGTCCATCGCCACCTTCCAGGCGAACCCCTTGATGAAGTCCTGCAGTTCCGTCTGCAGCACCGTCGCCTCGTACTCGCCGATCTTCTCGCACTTGATGGTCGCCACGACCACGCCGTCGGCGACCGTGCAGTGCAAATGGGTTGACTCGAACATCGTGCGCCCCTTGCGCGGGACCGGACCGGCCCCGACGAGATTCAGAATGTACCAACATCCCCGGCCAGCGGCCGGGGCTCCGCGAACGGGATCGCCCGCCCGGCGTGGTCCACCGACACCATCACCAGCGTCGCCGAAGTCACCCCCACCACCGAACCATCGTCGAACCGCTCCGCCTCCACTTCCACCCGGACCGTGACCGACGTCCGCCCCGTCTTGACCGTCCAGGCGTACAGGTTCAGCAGGTCCCCCACCCGCACCGGCTGCTTGAACTCCACCCGGTCCAGTGCCACGGTCACCCATCGGTGGTGCGCGTGCCGACGGGCCTCGATCGCCCCCGCCTGGTCGATGTACGACAGAATCACCCCGCCGAAGATGGTCCCGTACGGATTCGTGTCCCGCGGCAGCGTCGAGACGCGCAGGGCCAGGCGCCGGTCCGTCGGTTGGGTCATACGGTCAGGATAGGTTCCGCCCCGCCTCGCGTACCCGGGCCCCGACACCCAGAGCCTACCCATGAACACCCCTCACAGCCCCTCCCAGGCCGCCACTGCCCCCATACCGCCCGAGCGCCGCTCGCTGGCCGCGATACCAGACGCCGCCCTGATCGATCGCTTCCGTATCGGCCTGGAGAACTTCGACCCCCGCACCGTCCGGCTCACCGACGAGCAGCTCGACACCGCCTTCCTGCCCGACGCGGGCGTCGGCCGCTGGCCCTGCCGCGTGCTGCTCGGTCACCTCGCCGACGCCGAACTGGCGTTCGTGCACCGGATGCGCCGCATCATCGGCGAAGACGGGCCGGTGTTCTCCACCTGGGACGAGAACACGTTCATCGACCACGGGCTTTACGGCACGCCCACCACCGGCGCCCGACACCCCGTCGGCGCGTTTCTGGCCGCCATCCACACGCTCCGGCAGTGGACCGGACCCTGGCTCGCCACGCTCACACCCGAGCAGTTCCAGCGCACCGGCCTGCACCCGCAGAACGGCGCCCAGTCGCTCCGCGCCATCCTCGAATACGACACGTGGCACCTCGAGCACCACGCCTGGTACCTCAACCGCAAGGTCGCACGCCTGCTCGGCCCGGCCGCCTGATCGCGACCCGACCGCTCATTCCACGCTGTACTTCAGCGGCGCGTCGGGCCCGATGTCCAGGCCCGCGGCGTACCACGCCAGCAGGAAGCCGGTCCAGATCACGAAGAACACCACCGAGTACGGCAGCATCAGCGAGATCAGGCTCCCCAGTCCCGCGTCCTTCCTGTACTTCTGCAGCACCACCAGGATGATCAGCAGGTACGAGTTCAGCGGCGTGATGATGTTCACCACACTGTCGCCGATCCGGTACGCCGCCGTCGTCAATTCCGGGCTCATGCCCACCATCATGAACATCGGGATGAAGATCGGCGCCATCACGCCGAACTTGCTCAGCATCCCGCTGAGCGCAAAGTCGCCCAGGATCACCACCAGCACGAACAGCACCAGCAGCATCGGCACCGGCAGGTCCGCCGACACCAGCAGCGAACCGCCCGCGTACGCCAGCATCCTGTCCAGCCCCGTGTACGCGAAGTAGTTGACGAACTGCCCCATGAAGAACGAGATCGCCAGCACCGGCACGATGCTCCGGATGCCGTGGTAGATCCCTTCCACGAAATCCTTCTGGCTCCGCAGCGTCCCGGTGCAGAACCCGTAGGCCATTCCCGGCAGCAGGAACGTCAGGAAGATCATCGGCACGATCACGTGCGACCACCGGTCTCCGGGGCTCTCCACCAGGCTCGCCGTGCGCCCCCCTTGCGCCTCGGTCACGAACAGCGGCTCGCGCGCCAGCACGTCGCCCGCCGGGGCCGAAGCCGCCGCGGGCGGCAGCACGCTCTTGCCCGGGTTCGCCGGGTCGGCCTCGGGCGGAGCCTCGACCACCACCCGGTGCGCCACCAGCACCCGCCCGTTGTTCAAGGTCGGCTGCCCGGGCCCGTTCAACGGAGCGCCAGGCACCATGATCAGCGCCAGGAACACCCCCACCACCGCCGCCATCGTCACCATCGCCCACACCAGCCCGCGCTTCTCCGCCCCCGTCAACGCCATGTCGCGCATCGCGCTGGTGTCCCCAGCCACCGCGCCAGTTTCCGCCGCGCCCTGGCGCTTCAGCCGCGGCTCGACCAGAAGGTCCGTCACCACCCAGCCCGCAAACATCACCACGATCGCCGACGCCGCCTTGAAGTAGAAGTTGTGCAGGATCGTCACCGTGTAATCCGGCGCGATCACCCGCGCCGCATCCTGCGCAAAGCCCGTCAATGCGCCGTCGCCACCCGTCGGGAAGAACCCGCCCCCGAAGCCGCCCGCCACCCCGCTGAACGCCGCCGCCAGCCCGGCGATCGGGTGCCGCCCAACCGCCAGGTACAGCGCCGCCGCCAGCGGCGGCAGGATGATGTACCCCGCGTCGCTCGCCACGCTCGCGTTCGCCCCGATCAGCACGATCATCGGCGTCAGGTATCTCTTCGGCGTCACGAACGCCAGCGCCCGCATCAACGCCCCGAAGAACCCGAACTTCTCCGCCAGCCCGATCCCAAGCATCGCCACGAAGATCAGCCCCAGCGCCGGAAGCCCCGTGAAGTTCCGAAGCATCGACGACAGCATCCAGTAGATGCCTTCGCCGGTGAGCAGGCTCCGCGGCTCGATCGGCTGTCCGTTCGGCACCAGTTCCTTCACCGGCCGCCCGCGCTCGTCCAGCTTCTTCACGCGCTCCGGCGTTCCGTCCGCCTTCAGCACCGGGTTGCCCGACGCGTCCACCTTGTCCACCATCACGTACCGCGGCTGCACCGGCTGCACCTTCCAACCCGCCGCGCTGCCCACCGCCGCCACCACGATCACCACCGCCGCCAGGATCACGAAGATCAGCGCCGGTTCCGGCAGCTTGTTGCCGATCCGCTCGATCGTGTCCAGCAGTCTGAAACCGGTTTTCGGCGGCCCCTCGGGCATGTGGCTCATGTCGTCTCCTGCGATTCGGGGGCCGGAGTCTACCGACCTGCATCGCCGCCGACTTTCCGGTACTCTGGAACAGGGGAGGGTTTCGCCTCCCAATGCGCGCCCCGTCGCGCGACCTCGCGGAGCATCGGATGCACCCCACCGGCAAGCAAGAGCCCGCCCTCTTCCAACAACCCACCCAGCGCACCATCCTCGGCCATCCCCCGGGCCTCTTCCTGCTCTTTCTCGTCGAGATGTGGGAGCGGTTCAGTTACTACGGCATGCGCGGCCTGCTGGTCCTCTACCTCACCGCCGCCCTGGCCGCCCACCAGCTCGCCCCCGGCGCGTACCAGAACACGCTCTCCATCGAGCAGAGCGTCGTGCCCACCGCCCAGGAGGAGAAGGACAAGGTCGAGCACCCCACCTTCACCACCAGCGTCCCGATGGTCGTCACTGTTGGCGGCGGCACCGCGCCAACTGAACTCAAGGTCAACGGCGGCGAGGGCGGCCCGCTCAAGTTCATCCGCCTCGTCAAGAAGCCCGACGGCAAGGGCGGTTCGACCTGGGAGCCCACCGGCGAGGGCCTTACGCCCGCCCAGTTCGCCGCGGCGGCGGGCGCCCGAACCGAGGGCGACGACCTGCGCTTCCGCGTGAGCAACCCCACCGACCGAAAGGTCAAGCTCACGCTCAAGATCCTCCGTCCCTTCTCTGCCGAGAAGTACGACCAGCTCGCCGCCGAGGCCCGCGACAAGGCCACCCGAGAGGGCAAACAGCCCGACGAGATCGCGCGAGCCGAGTCCGACGCCCGCCGACGCGACAACCCCGATTACAAGGTCTATTTCAAGGTGAACGACGGCACCAGCGTCGTCTCCACCTCCATCGTTCCAGATGCCAAGCGCGACGCCGAGGACGACCCGTACGAGATTTCGATCGACTACAACCGCGTCGACAGCGGCCGCTCCTGGCTCAAGTCAGACGCCAACACCCTCTACGGCTGGTACACCGGCATGGCCTACCTGCTGCCGATCATCGGCGGCATGATCGCCGACCGGTTGATCGGCACCCACCGCTCGATGCTCGTCGGCGGCGTACTCATCGCCCTGGGCCACATCGTGCTCGGCCTGTCCGGCATCGGCTCATGGAACCTCGACAGCACGGGCATGTCGATCTTCGTCTTTGGCCTGGCGCTGATCACCATCGGCACCGGTCACTTTAAACCCAGCGTCTCGGTCATGGTCGGCCAGCTCTACCCGCCCGGCGACCCCCGCCGCGAGAGCGCCTTCAGCATCTTCTACATGGGCATCAACCTCGGCGCGTTCACCTGCAACCTGGTCTGCGGCACCCTCGCGGTCACCGCCGGCTGGCACTACGGCTTCGGCGCCGCCGCGCTGGGCATGATCGCCGGCCTGCTGCTTTACATCGTCGGCCGCCCGCGCCTGCTGGGCACCATCGGCGACCCGCCCTCGGACCAGGGCGGCAAGGCCTGGCTCTTCCTGCCGATCGGCATCGCCGCCGCCGCCGGCATCGGTTATTTGTTCCACCTCGGAGTCCTCGGCCGCTTCGACGACTTCGTGTCCATCCCTGTGGTCTACTACACCATCGGCGCCGCCGCCGTCGCCTACGCCATCTGGTTCATCGCCAGCCAGGCCCCCGGCGACCGCGGGCCGGTCGCCACCATCTTCGTGTACATGCTCTTCAACGCCGTGTTCTGGCTCGCCTTCGAGCAGGCGGGCGCCTCGCTCAACACGTTCACCGACGAACTCACCAGCCGGCGCGTCGACGCGCTCGACATGAAGGTGCCCACCAGCTGGTTCCAGTCCGTCAACCCCCTGCTCATCATCTTGCTGGCGCCGATCTTCGGCGTCTTCTGGGCCGCGCTGGCACGCCGCAACCGCTCCGTCCCCCAGCCGGTCAAGATCGGTCTGGGCCTGGTCTTCGTCGGCCTCGGCTACGTCGTCATGGTCTTCGCCGCCATGCGGCTCAACCTCGGCGTGTCCAAGGTCAGCATGATCTACATTTTCGGCTGCTACTTCCTCCACACCGTCGGCGAGATCATTCTCTCTCCCACGGGCCTTTCCTACGTCGCCAAGACGGCGCCGCGCCACGCCGTTTCCAGCCTCATGGGCATCTGGTTCATCTCGTCGTTCATCGCCGGTCTCATGGCCGGCAAGCTCGGCGCCCTGGTCGACCCCATCATCGAGGGCAAGGTCGCCCTGCCCTGGAAGATCGGCGGCCAGGCCGATTTCTTCCTCCTCTTTGTCGTGACCTCCGTCGGCGCGGGCCTGCTCATCATGCTCGCCGCCGCCTTCCTCGTCCGCCTCCAGCGCAACCCGCGCGACTGAGCCCCCGGGCCCGTTGGCCATATCATGTCCCATGCCTCGGACCGTTCGCGGCCCCGGTGGTGAACTGGCTTTCACCAACCTCCAGTGGGGCATGCTCATGAAGACCGCCCACGACTTCGGCTGGAAGCCGCAGGGCACCCTCGCGCCCGCCAACTGGGACAAGCGCTACGACGAGCACGGCCGCCTGCGCCCCTGGCACCGCAACAACTACTTCTCCAAGGCCGGCCAGACCGTCGAATCCGCCGACGCCGCCGCCATCGCCGATGCGCTTGAGTCCATCCTTCCCGATGTGCCCGATCACGACGCCCTGGCCCACAAGGTCATCTCCAGCCTGGACCTTCCTCAGATCCCGCGCCCCCTGCGCATGCTCCACCCGGGCGCGCAGTACAACGCGTTCGAGTTCTTCAGCGGCCCCAACAAGGACCTGCTCCGCCGCTTCATCCACCTCTGCCGCGCCGGCGGATTCGAGATCCGCTGACCATCACCCCTCCAGCGACCCCGGCGATACGTCGAACCGCCACACCGGCGACGGCGCATCGCTCCCCACCGCGCGCCCGATCATCCTCCCAACGTACCGGCGGCTCCACCCAACGTCCCACCGGATGACCACTTCGGCG
Source organism: Phycisphaeraceae bacterium (assembly GCA_026126345.1). Taxonomy (GTDB): domain Bacteria; phylum Planctomycetota; class Phycisphaerae; order Phycisphaerales; family UBA1924; genus JAHCJH01. Next base: position 12,803 of record JAHCJH010000033.1, read on the forward strand.
TGCTCTTCCGACAGCGCCCGCCACACCGCCCGCCCCGCGGCCACCCGCCGGACGCTCCCCCGCCCGCCCGACACGGGCCCTTCGTACTCAAGGTACTCCGGCCGGTGGTCGGCAATCCGCACCGCGTCGAACGTGGTGATCTCTTCCTCATCCAGGCGCGTCATCGCCCGCCATGTCACCAGCTCCCCCCGTCCTGCCTCCCCGGGCACGCCCAACCGCTGGATCATCCAGTCGTAGTGCCACGCCCCCCCGGGAAGCTCGTGTCGAAGCAGCACCGCGCGGACCATCCCCCAAGCCTACCCGCCGGGCGCAAGCCCTGCCCGCTGACGCCCCCCAGCCGCGAGTATCATCGCCATCACTCCTTGAGGATCACGCCATGAAGCCCGCCCTCCGTGCCGCGCTCGTCGCCATGCCCCTGTTCCTCGGTGGCTGCGCCAACAACCCCGACCCCTACCGCGTCGAAGGCGACGCCGCCATGCAGACCTTCCGGTACGACGACGCCGCCCGCGCCTACGCGCAATACCTCGAGATCAGCCCCGGCCAGCCCGAGATCCGCGCCAAGTACGGCCGCGCCCTGCTGGCCGCCGGTCGTCCACTCGACGCCGCCGAGCAGTTCCGCATCGCTGTCGCCCAGGCCCCCAACAACGACCAGTACCTCGACGAGCTGTGCGAATCGCTCCTCCGTGCCGACAAGCGCGACGATCTTTTCGCCCTGCTCCGCACCAACTGCTCGCAGCGCGGCCGCGTCAGCGATCACATCCGCCTCGGCCGCTTCTCCCAGCGCATGGGCGACGGCGACACCGCCCGCACCGCGCTGATCTCCGCCGCCCGCATCGACGCCGGCCGCACCGCCGCCCCCCAGATCGCCCTGTACGACTTCTACGCCTCCATCGGCGAACGCGCCGAAGCCATGCGCCGCCTCCGAATGGCCTACTACGTCGAGCCCAAGTCCACCGATGTCGCCCAGCGCATCGCCGCTTCCGGGGCGATTCCCGGCCCGACGTTCGGGCTGCCCCCGGGCGATGAGCCCCAGTAATCCCCGTTCCCGGCGCGCCCAGACCACCCAGACTTCCCCGAATACCGCGCCGGCCACTTGACGGGGCCGCCGGGTATTCTACTATTCATCCGGATAAACGGATGAAGCATTCGGCCCGCACCAGCCAGGTCACCGACCGTCTCGCCGCACTCGGCGACCCAGTCCGCCTGCGCCTGCTCCGATTGCTCGACCGGCAGGAACTCTCCGTCGGCGAATTGGCCAAGGTCGTGCAGCTGCCCCAGAGCACCGTCAGCCGCCACCTCAAGCTCCTGCACGACGGCGCGTGGATCGTCTCCCGCTACGAAGGCACCAGCTCCCTGTACCGCCTGGTGCTCGACGATCTTCCCACCGAGGCCCGCGCACTCTGGCTTACCGTCCGCGAACAGATCGGCGAAACTCCTGAACTCGCCGAGGACCTGCGCCGCCTCGCCGCCGTGCTCGCCGAGCGCCGCCTCGACACACAGTCGTTCTTCGGCCGTGTCGCCGGCGAGTGGGACGCCGTCCGCAACGAGCTCTTCGGCGACCGCGTCACGCTTGCCGCCATGCTGCCGCTGCTGCCCCCGCACTGGGTTGTCGCGGATCTGGGTTGCGGCACCGGTAACGCCGCCGAACTGCTCGCCCCCATCGTCAAGCGCGTCATCGCCGTCGACCAGAGCGAGCCCATGCTCAGCGCCGCGCGCAAGCGCCTGGCCCAATACAAGAACGTCGAGTTCGTCCGGGGCGAACTCGAGAAACTGCCCATCGATTCCGCTTCGGTCGACGCCGCTGTGTGCGTGCTGGTCATGCACCACATCCCCGACCCGCCCGCGGCCTGCCGCGAGATCGCCCGCGTTCTGCGCCCCGGCGGGACGTGCCTCATCGTCGACATGATCGAGCACGACCGCCAGGCCTACAAGCACACCATGGGGCACCGGTGGCTCGGCTTCGGCGTCCCCGAGCTCATCCGCATGCTCACCGCCGCCGGGCTCGAGAACACCCGCTGCGTCTTCCTGCCCAGCGACCCGACGGCCAAGGGCCCCGGCCTGGTCGCCTGCACCGCCACCGCTCCTCAACCGTCTGCCCGCGCCGGCAAGCCGGCCCGGTCCTGATCCCACCCGTTCAATCACGTGCACCGCTCGCACCCGTCAGAAAGGAATCGAACGTGACCACCGCCGCGACCGCCGTCCGCCCCTCCAAGGTCTCCACGCCCGTGCCCGACCGCGCCCGCAACGGCATGGAGTTCAAGGTCGCCGACCTCTCCCTGGCCGAGCTCGGCCGCAAGGAAATCCGCCTCGCCGAGCACGAGATGCCCGGCCTCATGGCCCTCCGTGATCGCTACAAGGGCAAGAAGCCCCTCGCCGGCGCCCGCATCATGGGCTCGCTGCACATGACCGTGCAGACCGCCGTGCTCATCGAAACGCTCGTCGAGCTCGGCGCCGACGTCCGCTGGGTTTCCTGCAACATCTTCAGCACCCAGGACTCCGCCGCCGCGGCCGTCGTCGTCGGCCAGCACAAGGGCGGCACCCTCGACAACCCCAAGGGCACGCCGGTCTACGCGTGGAAGGGTGAGACCCTCGAGGAGTACTGGTGGTGCACGTCGGTCGCGATGCGCTGGCCCGACGGCGGCGGCCCCAACATGCTCCTGGACGACGGCGGCGACATCACCCTGCTCGTCCACAAGGGCGCCGAGTTCGAAGAGGCCGGCAAGGTCCCCGCTTTCGACCCCAAGAACGATCCCGAGGAGTGGGGCGTGATCCTCGACCTGCTCCGCCAGGAGCAGAAGAAGAGCCCCGGCCGCTTCAGCAAGATCGCCCGCGAGATCAAGGGCGTCAGCGAAGAGACCACCACCGGCGTCCACCGCCTCTACGAGATGCAGAAGGCCGGCAAGCTCCGCTTCCCCGCCATCAACGTCAACGACTCGGCCACCAAGAGCAAGTTCGACAACCTCTACGGCTGCCGCCACTCCCTCGTCGACGGCCTCAACCGCGCCACCGACGTCATGCTCGGCGGCAAGGTCGCCGTCGTGCTCGGTTATGGCGACGTCGGCAAGGGCTCGGCCCAGTCGCTCCGCGGCCAGGGATGCCGCGTCATCGTCACCGAGATCGACCCCATCAACGCGCTCCAGGCCGCCATGGAGGGCTACCAGGTCGCTCGGCTCGAAGACGTCCTCGAGACCGCCGACATCTTCATCACCGCCACCGGCAACAAGGACGTCATCACCATCGAGCACATGCGCCGCATGAAGGACAAGGCCATCGTCGCCAACATCGGCCACTTCGACAACGAAATCGACATGGCCGGCCTCCAGAAGGCCAAGGACGTCACCCGCATCAACATCAAGCCCCAGTACGACGAGTTCGTCTTCGGCAAGGGCAAGAGCGAGAAGTCCATCCTGGTCCTGGCCGAGGGCCGCCTCATGAACCTCGGCTGCGCCACCGGCCATCCCTCCTTCGTCATGTCCGCGTCCTTCACCAACCAGACCATCGCGCAGCTCGACCTCTGGCTCAACGCCCAGGGCAAGCCGACGCTCTCCGGCGTCAAGTACACCGACAAGAAGGTCTACATCCTCCCCAAGAAGCTCGACGAAGAGGTCGCCCGCCTCCACCTCGACAAGATCGGCGTCCGCCTCACCAAGCTCTCCGCCGACCAGGCCAAGTACCTCGGCGTCAGCCCCGACGGCCCCTACAAGCCCGACCACTACCGCTATTGATCCGCGCTCCTCGCGCCATCCGTTCAACGGCCGCGGCCCCCGCCGCGGCCGTTTTCATTTGCGGCCTCGACGTTCATGCCCCGTGCCGCACCTCCGCCTGTGGACGCCGCGCGCGGCCCCAGCGCCGGCGTTGCCGACGGCGTGCGCTTCCGACCGCGCCAGCAGACCCCGGCCCTCCGTCTTATGGGACCCGCTCCGCCACACCTCATGCGGCGCGTCGGCGCGGCCGATCCGCTATCCATGTTTCGCGCTCCGACCGACGCCGCGACCCCGTCGCGGCCGCGAAGGCCGTCCGTTCGCTCGCGCGCCATGTCGCTCGTCGAGCTGGCGATCGTCATCGTTGTCATCGGCATCATCAGCGCCGTCGCGCTGCCCCGGTTCGGCGGCTCCAACGCCGACGCACGCCTCCGGGCCGCTTCGCTCCGCATCGAGCGCGACCTGGCTCTGGCCCGCCAGCACGCCATCGCGACCAGCGCGCCGGTCACCGTCACCTTCACCGCCGGCGGGTACTCCATCCCCGCGCTGCCCGCGCTCGAGCGTCGCGCCTCCGGATACGCCGTCTCTCTCCGCGAATCACCCTTCCTCGCTTCGCTCACCTCGATCAAGGCCGGCCCGGGCGACACGCTCACCTTCGACATGCACGGCACGCCGAGCGGCAACTGCACCCTGGAACTCACCGCCGCCGGCCGCACCGTCACCCTGCTCGTCGACGACCAGGTCGGGAGGGTCATCCGCCCATGACGCGCCGCGCGTTCACGCTGCTCGAACTGCTCATGGCCATGGCCATCTCCGGCGTCGTGCTCGCCGGCATCGGCTCGGCCCTGCTCGCCGCCGCGCGGGCACTGCCCCCGAAGTCCGATCCCGTCGCCGCCTCGCTCACCGCCGCTGAGGCCGTCAACATGCTCACCGACGACCTCCGCTTCGCCACCTCCATCACCGCCGCCGCGGCCGACGCCGTGCAATTCACCGTGCCCGACCGAAACGACGACGGCGCGCCGGAGACCATCCGCTACGAATGGAAAGGCGCCGGCCGTTCGCTGCTCCGCACCGTCAACGGCACCCAGGTCACCCTGCTCGACAGCGTGGCCTCATTCCAGCTCCGCTACACCACATCCTCCGTCACCGAGACCCGCACGACCATCACCACCAGCCCCGAAACACTCCTGGCGAGCTTCGACGGCTGGTCCGGTGTCACCGCCACCACGGGCCTCACCGCCGTCAGCCCAACCGCCTGGGCGGCCGAGTACTTCGCGCTCACCGCCGGCGCCGTCCCGCGGGCCGCCTCCGGCTTCCGGTTCACCCGGGTCCGAGCCGTTCTGCAGCGCTCCGTCGCCACGGGCAGCATCAGCGTCGGCATCCACCGCGCCACCGGCGGAGGAGCCCCGGAACCTCCCACCGATCCCATGGCAACGCCCGCCATCGTCTCCGCCGCCGCGCTCCCCGCCGCCGCCGCATGGTTCGACATTCCTCTGCCTGTCGCCCCCTCTGTCACCGACCGCCAGTCCGACTTCGTCCTCGTGATCCAAGGCCTCAACGGGGCCTCCGCAGGCTGGGGCTACTACTACGCCTCCGGCGCGCCCAAGGACACGGCGCCCATCGCCATCTGGAGCACCGATTCCGGCCGGAGCTGGGACCCGAGCTCCGGCGACCTGCACAAGACCGATCACCGCTTCGAGGTCTACGGCGTCTACGAACTCTCCGCATCATCCAAAACCGCCGTGAGCCGCATCCAGGCCGTCGAAGTCCTGCTCAACGCACCCGCCGTCGGCCCGGCGCTCGCGGGCGGCGTCCGCCTTCACAACCAGCCGGAGGCCCCGTGATGCCCCGCCGACGCCCCAAACGCCGCGCGTTCACGATCATCGAGGCCGCGCTCGCTTCGGTCGTCGTCGCCACCATGCTCTCGGCGGCGCTCAGCGCCGCCGGCTCCGCCGCAACCAGCCGCGCCCGAGCGCTATGGCGCATCCAGGGCCAGAGCCTGGCGGCCGTGCTCATGGCGGAGATCCTCGCCAAGCCTTACACCGATCCCGGTCTGATCTCCCTCACGCTCGGACCCGACCTCGGGGAATCTCACAGCAACCGCGCGTCCCTCGACGACGTGGACGACTACGACGGCTACAGCCAGTCCCCTCCGCGCAACTCCGCTGGCGTTCGTCTCATCGCCGAGTCAGGCTGGTCCTGGGCCTGTGCCGTCGCCTGGGTCAGTCCGTCCAGCCCCGGCGGATCCTCTTCCCTGCTCGACACGGGCCTCAAGCGGATCACCGTCACGGTCTCCCGCAACAAGGTCGAGGTCGGTCGCCTCGTCAGCCTCGTCTCCAGCGTCCCCTGAACACACCATGAAGCGACGCCCCCGCCACCGCTCCGGTTCCGTCACCATCGCCGTGCTCGGCGTCTCGGTCATCGTGGCCATCATGGGCGTCGGCGGTCTGGTCGCCGCGCACGCTCAGCGCCGCCTCATCGAAACGGCCGTCGACGCCCGCCGCGCCCAGGCTCTGGCACGCTCCGCCGTCGAGCTGGCACGCATCGCCATCGCCTCCGATCCGAACTGGCGCTCCAACCTCAAGCACAATCAGTGGAGCGATCCCCTCTCGGTCGGCGGCGGCTCCGTTCGCTGGAAGATCGTCGACGAGGCCGACGGCGATCCCTCCAACAACACCGTCGACCCCATCCGTCTCTACGGCCTCGGCACCCGCGCAGGCAGCACCCAGGTCTGCAGCGTCATGCTCACCCCCCAGCGCACGGCCTACTCCGCCCTTGCCGCGGCCATCCACGTCGCCGGCCAGCTCCGCACCAGCTCCGGCAAGACCCTTTCCCTCGGATCCGCCGTCGCCAGTTCCAACGGCACCATCCGCAACGACGGCGCCATCACCGGCAGCACCGAATCACTCCTCTACATCGGCAGCGGCACCGTCTCCGGCACCAAGACCATCGCCGCCACCGCCAAGGCCTTCCCCCCTTCGTCAGTGATCTCCACCTATACCGCCCGCGGCACCCCCATCTCCCCGGGAAACACCATCGAGAAATGCGTCCTCAGCCCGGGCTCGAACCCTTGGGGCGCGACCAACCCGAACGGCGTCTACGTCTGGAACGCGAACTCCAACCTCACCATCCGTGACTGCCGCATCGTTGGAACTCTGGTTATCAACGCTCCGGGAAGGACCGTCGATATTGATCGCAACGTGCTCATCCAGCCCGCACGCGCCGATTACCCGGCCCTGATCATCAACGCCAACGCCGACTTCAAGTTCACCAGCACGTCCGAGTTGCTGTCCGAACCCGACGTCGGCGTCAACTTCAACCCCGCTTCGACCCCGTACGCCGCCGCATCCGATGCCGACACGCTTGACAGCTACCCCAGCGAAGTCCAGGGGCTCGTCCACGTCACCGGAACGTTCACCGCTTCTGGAAACGCACGCGTCCGCGGGCTCATCCTCGTTGAATCCGGCGCGCTCACCAGCGCCGCGGATATCACCAGTTCCTTCGAGATCATCTACAACGCATCGCTCTTCTCGTCTCCACCCGACGGGTACGCCGCCGCTTCCTCCCTCATCGTCGCCCCGGCATCTTGGCGACGAGAACCCGCGCCTTGACCTTCGTGCCGGGGGTTTCCCCAGTATCGCTTCGCGCCTGGCGCGGAGCGCCCCCGCCCGGACGTACACTGCGCCATGCGCTCGAACCTCTTCCGCCTCCCGCACCGTTTCCCGCGGGTTGCCGCGACCGCCGCCTGCGCTTTGGCCATTGCTCCGGCCGCCTGCACCGACTCATCTCCCGCCGCCGCGGAACGCGCCGCGATCGTCGACGGCCGCATCGCGCTGGGCGACTACGCCCGCCCCGTGTCAACGCGGTCGCCCATCGCTCGCCGACATTTCGACGAAGGGCTCCGCTGGCTCTACGCCTTCAACCACGATGAAGCCGTCCGTTCCTTCTACCGCGCGACCGAGACCGATCCCGACTGCGCCATGGCCTGGTGGGGCATCGCCATCTGCCGTGGCCCGCACATCAACAACCCCGCCATGGACGAGGCCTCCTCGCGCGAAGCATGGGCCGCGCTCGCCCGCGCCCGCGCCGCCGCGCCGTCGGCCTCGCCCGTCGAGCAAGGACTCATCGGGGCCCTCGCGTACCGCTACGCGGACCCCGACGCCACCCGCCCGCTGCCGCTCGACCCCGCCGCCCGCGCCCCGCTCGACCGCGCGTACGCCGATGCCATGGAACGCCTGTACGCTCGCTTCCCCGGCGACGACGACGTCGCGACGCTCACGGCCGAAGCGCTGATGGATCTCCGCCCCTGGGACCTGTACGACGTCGACGGCTCGCCCCGCCCCGAGACCCCGCGCATCGTCGCGACGCTCGAGTCCGTGCTCGCCCGCCGCCCCGACCACCCCGGCGCCAACCACTACTACATCCACGCCGTGGAAGCCTCCGCACGGCCGCAACGAGCCGACGACGCCGCCACCCGCCTGCGTTCGCTCGTGCCCGGCTCCGGCCACCTCGTCCACATGCCCGCGCACATCGACGTCCGCCTCGGCCGTTGGAACCTCGCCGCGGATCAGAACGAACGCGCCATGGCCGTCCACCGCGCCTACACACGCCTCAGCCCCCGCCAGGGCTTCTACCGCGCCTACATGTTCCACAACCAGCACTTCCTCGCCTACGCCTGCATGATGGCCGGGCGCAGCGCCGACGCCATTGCCAACGCCAGAGAGATGGTCGCCAGCATCCCCGCCGAGTTCTACGACGGCTTCGCGCCCGTGGTCGACGCCTACGCGCCCATCACCGTCGAAGCCCTGCTCCGTTTCGGCCGCTGGGACGACATCCTCCGCGAGCCCGAGCCGCGCGCCGATCTGCCCATCACCCGCGCGTTCTGGAGGTTCGCACGCGCCGTGGCCCTGGCCGCCAAGGGCGACGCCGGCGCAGGGCGCGCCGAACAGTTGCGGTTCCGCGAGGCCGTGCGCGCCGTTCCCGCCGGCGCCACCATGGCCATCAACCCCGCCAGCAAGGTCCTCACCATCGCCGACCGCATGCTCGAAGGCGAGCTCCGCTACCGCGAGGGCGACCTCCCCGGGGCCGTGGAGAACCTTCGCGCCGCCGTCGCCGTCGAGGACACCCTGCTCTACATGGAACCGCCCGACTGGGTCCAGCCCGTCCGCCACGCGCTCGGCGCCATCCTCCTCCAGGCCGGTCGCGCCGCCGAAGCCGCCGACGTCTACCGCGAAGACCTCCGGCGCTGGCCGGAGAACGGCTGGTCGCTCCAGGGCCTGGCCCGCTGCGAGCAGGCCCTCGGCCGCGCCGCCCAGGCCGCCGAACTGCGCGCCCGCTTCGGCCGCGCCTGGTCCCGCGCCGATGTCCCCGCCGAGACCAGTTGCTTCTGCGTCACCGCCCGCCCCTGATCCGGGCCGTCCACCGCCCATCTCGCCGTCTTCGACATGTTGCAACGCCGGGCCGCGGTCCGGGCCTGCCCGCGCGCTCGCTCCCCCAAGACCCCGCGCTCCCCGCGGCGTATATACCCCATGGGGGTATACACTCGCTGCGCACCCTCTCCCCGGAGTCCCCACGTGCCACGCAAGCCCCGCTCCCCTCGCACCACCCCGCCGGTCCCACTGCCGCTGCTCGCCTCGGGCGTCAGCCCGGCCATCAAGGCCGCCAACCTCGCCCACCTCCGCCGCATCGAGGGCCAGGTCCGCGGCATCGCCGCCATGGTCCAGCACGACCGCTACTGCCCCGACATCATCACCCAGGTCGCCGCCGCGCGTCAGTCCCTCCGTGCGGTCGCCAGGAATCTCCTCCGCAACCACCTCGAGCACTGCGCCACCGCCGCGCTCCGCGGCTCCGAGTCCCAGCGCTCCCACATGACCCGCGAACTGCTCGACCTCGTCTCCAAGCTCGACCGCTGAACCATGAGCCCGCCCCCCAGCCAACCTGCCGCGCCGCCCCAGCGTGCCGACCTGCCAATCCAGGGAATGTCCTGCGCCGCCTGCGCCGCCCGCATCGAGCGCGGCCTCTCCGCCCTTCCCGGGGTCGCCTCCGCCAACGTCAACTTTGCTACCAAAGTCGCTACCGTCACCTTCGACCCCGCCACGCTCAACCCCGCCGCAATCGCTCAGACCGTCAGCGACCTCGGCTACGCCGCCTCGATCCCCGATACCTCCGCCCCCCACGCCCACACCCACACCGCCGCCCCGGCCGAGTCCGCCGCCCTGCTCCGACGCTTCATCATCGGCGCGGGCCTCACCCTCCCGGTCCTCGTCATCGCCATGGCGCACGGTTCCATCCCCTGGCTCCGCGGCCAGTGGACGCTCTGGCTGCAACTGGCCCTCACAACGCCGGTGATGTTCTGGGCTGGCGGCCCCTTCTTCCGCTCCGCCCTGCGTGCCGCCCGCCGCGGCGGCGCCAGCATGGACACGCTCGTCTCCGTCGGCACGTCCGCCGCCTACTTCTACTCTCTGGCCGCCACCATCGCCCCCGAGTTCTTTCTCCGCGCCGCCGCCCACGCCGACCACGCGGTCCCGCCCGTCTACTTCGAAGCCGCCGCCGTCATCATCGTCCTCATCCTCCTGGGCAAGTACCTCGAAGCCCGCGCCACCGACCGCACCGGCGCCGCCATCGGCCGCCTGCTCGCGCTGCAGCCCCGTACGGCCCGCGTCGTCCGAAACGGGGCTGAACAGACCGTCCCCATCGACTCCGTCGCCGTCGGCGACACGGTCCTGGTCCGCCCCGGCGAGAAAATTCCCGTCGACGCCGTCATCGCCTCGGGCTTCTCGCCCATCGACGAATCCCCGCTCACCGGCGAGAGCATCCCCGTCGAGAAATCCGCCGGCGAACAGGTCTTTGCCGGCACGCTCAACACCACCGGCGCTCTCCGACTCACCGTCACCCGAATCGGCGCGGACACCACGCTCCAGCAGATCGTCCGCCTCGTCCAGCAGGCCCAGGGCAGCAAGGCCCCCATCGCCCGCCTGGCCGACCGTGTCAGTGCCGTCTTCGTGCCCGCCGTCCTGCTCATCGCCGCGATCACCTTCGCCGCCTGGTGGTTCGCCGGCCCCGCCGATCAACGTCTCTCCCTCGCCCTGCTCAACGCCGTCAGCGTCCTCATCATCGCCTGCCCCTGCGCCCTTGGACTGGCCACGCCCACCGCCATCATGGTCGGCACCGGCCGCGGCGCCGAGCGCGGCATCCTCATCACTTCCGGCCAGGCCCTGGAAACCGCTCACCGCCTCACGGCCATCATCCTCGACAAGACCGGCACCATCACCCTCGGCCGCCCCGCTCTGGTCGCCCTCGAGCCCGCCCCCGGGTTCTCCGAAACCGATCTGCTCCGCGCCGCTGCCGCCGCCGAGCGCCACAGCGAACACCCCATCGCCGCCGCCGTCGTTCGCGCCGCCGCCGAACGCGATATTCCCCTGCCCGAGCCCACCTCGTTCCGCGCCATCGTCGGCCTCGGCGTCGAGGCCGTCGTCGACGGCCGCGCCGTCCTTGTCGGCAAGCCCCTGCTCCTGACCCAGCGCAACATCCCCCGCTCCTCCGGCGATCGCGCCGCCGCACTCTCCGCCCAGGGCCACACCGTCATCGCCGTCGCCATCGACGATCGCGAGGCCGGCCTGCTCTCCGTCGCCGACCGCATCCGCCCCACCAGCGCCGCCGCCGTGGCCCGTCTCCGCGCCATGGGCTTGCGCACCGTCATGCTCACGGGCGACAACCGGCGCACCGCCGAGGCGGTCGCCGCGCAGGTCGGCATCGGCGAAGTCTTCGCCGAAGTCCTCCCCGCCGACAAGGCCGCCAAGGTCGCCGAACTCCAGGCCGTCGGCCACACCGTCGCGATGGTCGGCGACGGCATCAACGACGCGCCGGCCCTCGCCCGCGCCGACGTCGGCTTCGCCGTCGGCTCAGGTTCCGACATCGCCATCGAGGCCGCCGACATCACTCTCATGCGCCCCGACCTGAGCGCCGTCGCCGACGCCATCGACCTCAGCCGACGCACCGTCCGCGCCATCCGCCAGAACCTCTTCTGGGCCTTCGCCTACAACGTCGTCGGCATCCCCCTGGCCGCCGGCGCGCTCTTCCCGCTCACCGGCTGGCTCCTCTCCCCCATGTTCGCCAGCGCCGCCATGGCCGCCAGCAGCGTCAGCGTCGTGCTCAACAGCCTCCGCCTCCGCAACGCCGCCTGACCCGCCCGCCCACTCACCCCTTGATCGACGCCATGTCGATCACGAACCGGTACTTCACGTCGCTCCGCAGCATCCGCTCGTACGCCTCGTTGATCTGCTGCATCCGGATCAGCTCGATGTCGCACGCGATCCCGTGCTTCCCGCAGAAGTCCAGCATCTCCTGCGTTTCGGCGATCCCGCCGATCAGCGAACCCGCCAACTGCCGCCGCGGCATCAGCAGGCTGAACACGCTCACCCCCTGCGGCGACGGCGGCGCACCGACCATCACCATCGTCCCGTCAAGCCGCAGCATCCCCAGGTACGCGTTCACGTCGTGATCCGCCGACACCGTGTCCAGGATCATGTCGAACGAACCGGCGTGCTTGGCCATCGCCGCCGCGTCCTTCGAGATCACCACCTCGTCGGCCCCCAGCTTCTTCCCGTCCTCCACCTTTCCCGCCGACGTCGTGAACAACACCGTGTGCGCCCCCATCGCCCGCGAGAACTTCACCCCCATGTGCCCAAGGCCACCCAGCCCCACCACCCCCACCTTCTTGCCCTTGCCCGCCCCCCACTTGCGCAGCGGCGAGTAGGTCGTGATCCCGGCACAGAGCAGGGGCGCGGCCCCGGCGGCACTGAGGTTTGCGGGTACGCGCAGCACGAAGCGTTCATCGACGACGATGCT
>JAHCJH010000034.1 GCA_026126345.1 Phycisphaeraceae bacterium
TGACCTTGGTCTTGCCGGCGCGCCCGATGCACATCGGGTCCAGCCGGTGCGCCAGGTGGTGCACGTTCGCCGGGATGACCATGCGGCCGGCGGCCACCTCGTCGCGCACCATCGCGGGCGTCAGGTGCGGCTCGCGCTGGGCGACGCGCTGCATCTGCGGCGTGATGATGCCCAGGCGGGCGTGCTCGAGCTGGGTCAGCGGGCGAAAGCCGCGGGGGTAGATGACGCGCAGCCGCCGAGCCGGGGCGCGGCTGGGCCGGGCTGTGTTGAACTCGACGAACATCAGGCTGTCGCCCAGGCAGGCGGCGCAGCCGGCGGCGGGGGCCGAGGCGGGCCGCAGGTGCGGGGCGACGTGCGGGTGGTCGCTGGCGACCTGGCCGATGAAGTCGCGCGAGACGCAACCGGGCACATAGGGCGCGAACTGTCCCGGCGACAGGAAGGTGGGCGCAGCGCCGGCCCGGCCGCCGCCGTTGCCGAACGTGGGCGTCCAGGGCTGGTCCAGCGCGTGGGGCGGCGCCGGGGTGAAGGCGGGATCGGCCGCGTCGAGTTCGACCGGGCCGAGGTCCACGACGCTCCAGCCGGGGGGCAGGAAGTCCCAGGCGGTCTTGGGGCTGGCGGCGGGCATGCCGGGCGTGTCGGGGCTGCTGAAGGTGAACGGTCCGCCGAGGTCCGGGGCGTTGGCGAACGAGCCGGGCGTGGTCACGGTCGGCTCGACGCCGGGGTTGAGCGCGCCGCGCAATGGCGGCGTGAGCGGCGATGCCTGCGGCCGCGGGGGGTTCGTCGTCGCGGCGGCGGTGGCGGTGGCGGAGCGCGGTGCGAACGTGGTCATGGATGCTTCCCTACGCCGGTGCGAACCGGATCAGGTTCAACGGGTGCTTCTCAGCGTGAGCGGACGATCCGCCCACGCGCCCCGAGCGATGTCGGATCAAGCATAGGGCAAGCGGGCTCGTGCTAGGCTCGGCGCCATGCCCTCCGCGATCGCGTTGCTGCGAGGTGTCAACGTCGGCCCGGCGCGTCCGCTGCCGATGGCCCTGCTACGCGAACTGTGCGCCGAAGTAGGGATGAAGGATGCACGCACCTGCATCCAGTCTGGGAACGTGGTCTTCCAGGGGCCGGCGCGAAGTCTGCCGGACATGGCCAAGCGGCTGGAGAAGGCGATCGAACGCCGACAGGGATTCCGCCCGGATGTCATCGTCCGCACCGCGACGGAACTGCGTGCGGCAATCGCCGCGAACCCGTTCACGGAGTCCGCGGCGGACGATCCATCGCACCTGGTGGTGATGTTCTGCAAGGGGCCGCCCGCGCCGGGCGCGGCGGCGGTGCTGGAGGCGTTGCCGCGCGGCAGGGAACGGGCTCGGCTGGTGGGGCGTGAGGTGTTCATCGAGTATCCCGATGGGATCGGGCGCTCGAAGTTGACGATGGGTGCGGTCGAGCGGGCCCTGGGGGTCCCGGCGACTGGTCGCAACTGGAAAACACTGGCCGCGTTGGGGGCGCTGGTCGAGGCCGAGCCCGAAGGCGTCGGGCGACGCTCCCCGCGCGGTGCGTCGCGCGTCAATCGGAGACGCCCCGACGGCCGGCGCGGGACTTGAGCCACGCCGCCGCCGCCCGGGCCGCGCTGTCGTCACGGGTGGGCCAGTCGCCGAAGGGTTCGGGCTGGTCCGGCATCAGCCGACCGGCCACCGGACGGCCGTGGGCGTCGCCCATGCGTGCCACGGGGAGGATGAGCGTCGATCCATCGCTGAGCCGGAACGTGTTCGTGACCGTTGTCAGGCCAGCGGTCGGCTCGCCGAAGGTTCGTGCCCCTCCGGACCGCAGGGCGATGGCCAGGGCCTCGCCGCTGCTCATGGTCCAGGGACCCAGCAGCACGGCGATGGAATCGCGACCGGGCACGACCGGTTCGGGCGGCGGATCGGCTGCCCAGTCCAGCTGTGTCTCGGGTCCCGAGCCCCAGTCGATCCAGGCTCCGCTTCGGGCACTGACGCCAAACCGGTTGACGACCGATGAGTCATCAAGGCTGGACAGGCACACGCCGTCGGGCAGGATGCCGCGCAGGCCGAGCAGCATGGGCCATAGGTTCCCGCCCCCGTTGAGCCGCAGGTCGATGATCCAGCCGACGGGATCGTGCCCGCTCAGGGTGCGAACCTGCTCGCTCAGCGACCGAGCCCACGGGCGGAGCCGGTTCGCATCGGCGTGGGGGCATCCGGGAATCACGATGCAGGCGATGCGCCCTTCGAGCATCGCGCCTTCGGGCGCGTCCGGGATTCGCCGCGCCGGCGCATCGGTGTGGTCGACCCTGGTCGGCGCGGCGGCGGGCGCCGGCGTGGCCGGCACTTCGGGCGGCGGAATGAACCGCGCGTGGCCGTCGTCCAGACGCGCGACCGCCCGGACGATGGCGCCGTGGGCGGCGCGGGGAGCGGAGCCCGGCGGCAGGTCCGCGGCGAGCTCGGCCTCCGCGCGCGCCCAGTCGACGCGCTGGCGTCCCATGGCTCGGGTCGAGATGATCTCGACGGCCTCGTGCAACAGCGTTCGGGCGTCCGCGGCCGGGAGGATTCGGGCCTTCGCCGGGTCGATCGGCGTTGGGTCGGCGTTGTTGGAGCATCCGCCGGCCCCCAGCAACATCCCGAGCAGCAGCGGAGCGATTCGCGCGGTCATGGTTCGCCGGCGACCTGCCACTCCAATTCATCCAGGTCGGCGTTGACCGGGCGTCCCAGGCGCTTGAGCATGTTCATGCACTGGGCGCGGTGGTGCATGCCGTGGTTGGTGACGTGGATGATGGCGGCCGAGACGGTGAATCGGTAGGTCTTGTCGCCAAAGGTCCAGTCGCGCACCAGGGCCAGGTGGGGCCGCTGGGACCGCACGACCTCCGCAAAGTCGTCGCCGGCCTGCTCGGCCAGGGCCAGGAGCTGCTCGGGCGAGCGGCGGGTGACCGGGGCTCTGTGGTCGCCGGGCGCACGTCCCTCGATGCTCGGGCGCAGGGTCCGGTTGGCGATCCGGTCCGACCAGCGGAGCATGGCCCCGATCACGTGGGACATGGTGTCGTGCAGCGAGCCGGGACCGATGTCGAAGTTGCGGTGAAACTCCTGCTCGGAAAGCGGCAGGCAGCGGTCGAGGATCTGACGGTTGGCCCAGCGGTTGTGGCCGACGAGGATGTCCAGCGGGTCCGAAGCAGGCATGCGCACCTCCCACCGGCATGGTACCGCGCCGGGGCGAAACGCGCGCGGGGCGCCGGTATGCTGGGCGCATGGTGATGCCGACGCTGATGCTGCTGGGCTCGGGGGAACTTGGCAAGGAGGTCGCGATCTCGGCCAAGCGGCTGGGGTGCCGGGTGATCGCGTGCGACGCGTACGACGGGGCGCCGGCGATGCAGGTCGCCGACGGTCGCGAGGTGTTCTCCATGCTCGACGGCGAGGCGCTGGAGCGGACGGTGCGGGCGCACGCGCGGGCGGCGCGCCGGCGGGGTGAGCCGTTCCTGGTGGTCCCGGAGATCGAGGCGATCCGCACCTCGCGTCTCGTCCGGCTGGAGCGGTCGGGCATCGGGGTGGTTCCGTCGGCACGCGCGGCCGACCTGACCATGAACCGCGGACGCCATCCGCTCGTTGGCGGCCGAGCGGCCCGGCCTGCCCACGGCTCGGTACGGATACGCCGAATCGGCGGAGGAACTGCGACGGCGGATCGCCGGCCCCCGGGGCACGGGCCTGCCCTGCGTGGTCAAGCCGGTGATGTCCAGCAGCGGCAAGGGCCAGTCGGTGGTGCGCCGCGCCGCGGAGATCAACCGGGCGTGGGACTACGCCGTCGCCAACATGCGGGGCGACCAGCGGCGCGTGATCGTCGAAGAGTTCATCGACTTTGACTACGAGATCACGCTGCTCACGGTGCGGCAGCGGCCGGTGGTGGGGGGGCGGCGGTTGTCCGAAGCGCGCCGGACGCTCTTCGTGCGGCCCATCGGCCACCGGCAGGAACGCGGGGACTACCAGGAATCGTGGATGCCCTGTCCGATGAAACCTGCGCTGGAGCGCCGGGCGCGGTCGATGGCGCGGTCGATCACCCGGGAGATCGCAGGGCCCGACGGCGCGGGGATCTTCGGCGTCGAGTTCTTCGTCAGGGGCGACCGCGTGATCTTCAGCGAATTGAGCCCGCGACCCCACGACACCGGGATGGTCACGATGATCTCGCAGGACCTCAGCGAGTTCGACCTGCACGTTCGGGCCATCCTGGGGTTGCCGATCCCGACGATCAACTACGCGCCGGGCGGGGCGGCCAGCGCCGTGATCCTGGCCGACCGTGCCTCGTCTCGGCCGCCGACGTACCCGGGGCTCGACCGCGCCCTGTCGCTGCGCAACGTGCAGGTGCGGATCTTCGGCAAGCCGACCACCCGGCCGTACCGGCGCATGGGCGTGGCCCTGGCCACGGCCGCCACCGCCGGCGCGGCGCGCCGGCTGGCGAAGCGTGCCGCGGGCATGGTCAGTGTGCGGCGGGCCTGAGGTCCGCGGGGCGGAGCGCCGGGGGCTCGCTCAGCGATCTTGGCAGGGCCCAGGCGCGTCCGAGGAACGTCGCGATCGCGTCGAGCAGGCCCGGATCATCCTCAAGAATGGTGCGGTGCCCGGCGTTGTCGGCGATGCGCAGCGACACCGGCGTGCCTTGGCGCATGGCGGCGGCGGCGATGAGCAGCGCGTGGTACGGCGGGATGACGCCGTCCAACCGACCGTGGAAGACCATCAGCGGGCGCGGACCCAGCCTCGCGGCCGAGGCCTGCGGGTCGTGATCGTCGCCGATCAGCAGGTGCGCCCAGGCCTGCTCATGGTCTTCCAGCGCCAGCCGGGCCGTCGCGTACGTACCGCCGACCACAACGCAGCGAATCTCCGGACGCTCGGCCGCGACCGCCAGGGCGGGAATGCCACCGATCGAGTACCCGAGCACCGCGATCTTCTCGGGATCCACGTCGGGGCGGCGCAGCGCGGCGTCGACGGCCGCCAGCGCGTCGCGCACGGTTCCTTCCCGGGTGACGCGTGCCACGGGGTCCGAGCGCCCGTAGCCGCGGTACGACAGCAGCAGCAGCGAAGCGTCGGCCTTGGCCCCCAGCGGGCGGACCAGCGGCGCGAGTTCGTCGATCTGGGTCCGGCTGCCGGGGCAGACGATGACCACGGGCGCCCGGGCCGATGCGCCCGATTCCAGCCGCGGCGCCGGGACGAACCACGCGTGCAGGCCGACGCCGTCGGCGGTGGACAGCCGCAGGTCCTCGACGCCCGCCGGCGTGTCAAACGAGCGGGAATCCGGGTGGTAGTAGGCCGACTCCAGCCCGCACCCGCCGAGGGTGCACGCCGTCAGGACGCACCACAAGCCGACCCATCCAACCAGCCGTGGCACCAAGGATGACAAACCGTTCATGGTCGGAGGAGATGCGCGCCGCGGCCATCGTCGTCAGGAGCGACACGCGCCCAAGACGACTCGGCTGATCAGCCGAAGATCGACTTGAACCCCAGCGCCCGGCGAAGGTCGGCGATCTGGCCGGTGTGGAAGCCGTTGTGGAACACCATCCGAACCGCCAGCGCCCACAGCGGGACCGACGCCCCGGTGGCGCCCCAGGGCACGGGCTTGTCCAGCGTCGCGTCGTCGGCCTGACGGATCGCACCGGCCAGCCGATCGGCCGCGCTGTTGTAGATCTGCGTGCACCGTTCCAGGCGGGGGAACCGGTCATGCCGCTCCTCCGGGCGGCTGCCGAACGCGACCGCTTCGGTGTCGTAGACGCCGCGATCGCGCGAGCCCTGCGTGCCGTCGCCGGTGACGAAATCCTCCCGCGGCAGCGACCTGCCGTCGAACTTGGCGGCGACGGTGTGCATGGTCAGAGCGCAGTGCCCCAGCGCCCAGGCGACGTGGTTGGGAAGGTCGGGCACCTGCCGCACGTGCGTCACGTCGTTGAAACCCGCCAGGTAGCGGGCCAGCAGCATCTTGGTTTCGAGCACGGCCGCCGCCAGGACTTCCGCACGGGCACTCGGGGTTGACATGGGCTCAGGATACCGCGCCGTGGCCGTGCGGTCAGGGGTTGGAGAAGTCGCGGGCGACCGCGGGGTCGAACCGATCGCCGGCGCGCACCAGTTCGGGCTGCCAGGACCGGGACGGCCCGCCGTTCGCCGGGCGCGACTCGGGCAGTCGCAGCGCCTGCGGGTCGGCCTGGCGGTTGGCGATGGTCAGCGCGATGGCTGTCGGCGGCGGCTCGGCCCGTGTCCACGCTTCGGGCCCCGGCGCCGGTCCGGGGTTCGGCGACGGGACGCCGCTCCCACCGCTGGCCATGCGCCAGGCGATCCCGCCCACCAGCAGCAGGCACGCCGCTGTCGCCAGCGCGAACCACGCGCGCCGTGCCCGCGCGTATCGCCACGCTCGGCCACCGCCGCGGCGAACGCCCCGGGAATCGGGCCGGCGGGCGGCTGCGCCCAGCGGCCCCAGGCATCGAGGCTGCGCTCGACCATCGGGTCGGTCGTGTCGAGATCGTCGGGACGGGCGTCACCGGGCATGGGCCACCTCCGTCGTGCTCGGCGGCGCGCCCAGCGCGCGCCGGATGGACGCGACCGCCAGTCGGTGCCTGGAGGCCGCCGTGTTGCGGCTGATGCCCAGGCACCAGCCGATCTGGTCGAACGTGAGCCCGGCGGCGTGCCGCAGAGCCACCACTTCGCGTTGCTCGTCGGGCAGCGCGCCCACGAGGGTGTCGATCGATTCCATGCCCGCAGGGCGCGACGGCGGCCCGGCCGCGCCCGGTCCCGGAGCACCGAGCGAGCCCGCCGTCCGGTCGCGGGCGCGGCGCCGTTCGGCGTTCCGGATCTCGTTCACCGCCGCGTTGCGGACGCTGGCGATCAGGTACGCGGCCGCGTCGGCCACCCGCGACAGATCACTGTGCGACGCCCGGAGCACGCCGAACAACGCCTGCTGCACCGCGTCTTCGGCCCGGTCGCGGTCGCCGAGCAACGCCAGCGCCACGCCGAGAAGCCGAGGGCCGAACCGTTCCCAAAGCAGCGCCGCGGCGTTGGAATCGCCGCGGTGCGTGCCCAGGAGCAGTTCGAGGTCGGTCCGCTCGTTCATGGCGAAGGTCCTGTCGGGAAGATCGTTGCACGCGCCGATCGACTACGGGGCCGGCGGCTGGTACGCCCGAAGCGCCTGGAGCGTCTTGGCGTGGGCCTGCAGGGCCTTGGCGTGCGATGCGTACGCCTTGCCCAAGGCCGGCAGGGTCACTTGGGCCAGCACCCCGTACTTGCCCTCGGTGGCCGCGCTCTGGATGGCGTCGAGCTCCTTCTGAGGGTCGGGCGCGGACCACGCCGCAACGATCTGGTCGTACGCTCGTTCGATGCCGGTGGCCTGCTGTTGGAGTTGCTGGTCGCTCATCGCGGCAATTTGTCGGGCGGCGGGGCTTTGGCCTTGCTGGCCGTCGAGCAGGGCGGCGAGCATCTTGCCCGCGTTGGGCTTGGCGGCCTCGGTGGCCAGCCAGGTCCGGAGGAACCCGCGTTCGCCCATGATGCCGGACCGCACGCCGAACGGATCGTCCCCCTGCAGGCGAGACATCGCGTCCAGCAGCGTCTGGCGGCCCTGGGCGGTGAGCTTGCCGGAATTGACCAGGAACTCGGTCTGACTGCACGCCAGCGAGTGGATGGCGATCGCCACCAGGGGCGAGATGAGCAAACGCTCGCCGGTCAGGTGAGACGCCATGCCGTAGAGCGCCGCCACGCGGTCGGCGGCGCCGTCAACGTCGCCCGCGACGAACGCGCGCCGGCTGTCGGCCGAGAGCAACCGGGCCGAGGCGCGCATCTTGGCCAGGTGAGGCAGCAGCGCGCTGAAGCCGTCGGAGTAGGTGATGCCGAAGTCGGCCGAAGGCAGGCGAGACCCCCGCAGCAGCGTCGCCACGATGCCCTGGCTGTCGTTCAGCACCGCCGTGAGTTTGTCCGATGGACGCCAGTCGGCGTCGCTCTTGTGCTCGTCGGACACCGTCTGCATCGCCTCCGGGGTCGCCATGATCCAGGCGCGGTAGTACACCAGCGCTGCGTTCTGGGGGTCCGAGGGCAACCCCGCCTCCTGCGGGGCCTTGGGTTGGGAAGCCTGGATCGCGCCGTTCGGGGATGCGGCGGCCGCGGCCAGGAGCAGGGAGCAGATCAATCGTCGCATGGTTCAGTCTCCGTTTGGGCGGTTCGGATGATCGCCGCCGCCCATGGGACACCGCCGGACCAGTGCCGTGTCACCGCCCGAACAGGGAATCCGGGGTCGCTCAGGGCACCTGAACGTACTTGTTCAGCCGTTCGGTGCCGTCGATGTCGTACAGGGCGACACGGACGCGCTTGCCCGCCAAGGCCGCGGCGGCACCGCGGAGGACGAACCGCCGCACGGCCGTTTCGCCGCCGCCGAGGTTGCTGACCGGCTGCTGCTGGCTGGCCAGGCCCGGGGCCTGCAGGTCCAGCTGCATGGTCCGGGGGGATGCGCCCGTGTTCTTCACGGTCACGGTGATCATGACGTCCGGCCCGCTGGCGCTGGGCGTCAGGGCGGAGGCGACCTGCACGTCCAGGTCCGCCAGGCCGATCGTGATCGGGAGGTTGAAGCGCATCGGTGGATACGTGCGGTCCGCCGAGACGGAGATCGTGGCGGCGATCGAACGCTGACCGGCTTCCTCTGAGGCGCTGAACGAGAAGCTGAAGGGCAGTCGCGCCGTCTGCCCCGGCGCGATGGCGAAGGGGATCGGCGCCGTCGGGCTGAACCGCCAGGCGCGCCGTGCCAGGCTCTCCGGCGGCGAGAGCTGGATCTGTCCGGAAACGTTGACCGGCCAGGGGTTGAACAGGACCAACTCGTGCTCGTGCACCGCCGCGACCGCCGGCACGAAGCCCGGCGACACCCGCAACGCCGAGAGGAACCGCACCAGCTCCGTGTCCGCGCCCTCGACGAAGGCCGGCGTGGTGGAGATCGCAAAGCGGGTGCGGCCCGCGCCGTCGATCGGCGACATCGGCGTTCGGTTGCCGAACGCGTCCACCAGTTCCAGCGGCCCGGCGCCGAAGTACCCGGTCACGGTGTCCGGCCCGTCGGCACGCTCGCGCCAGACCGCCAGGGCGCCGGAGACTTCCGAACCCGCGCCCGACGCCGGGGCCAGGATCAGGCACCGCACGCCCGGGCCGGCGTTGAATTCACCGACGATCCGGCGCGAGGACAGCATCCGCGACAGGGTGGCCAGCGCGCCCAGCGTCGGCTCGGGGTTCAGCGCCGGGCGGGTGCCCGGTTCGACCGTCCAGGGGTTGACCAGCCCGACGCGCGTCGCGCCCCGACGCACCGGCGGCGTCGCCGCCGGGTCAAGCGCGTTCCAGAACAGGATGGCCTGCTGCATCGCACTTCGCACCGCCGCCGCGCGGTCCGAGGACCGCGATTCCAGCACCACCGTGACGTCGGTCGCCGACGCATCGGCCGACCGCAGCATCGCCGCGACGGCGTCGATCTGTTCGTTCGGGGTTTCGGCCGGCCACAGCAGCGTCAGGGCGTCGTAGGCCTGCACCGGTTTGCCGCCGGAGCCGGTCTGGCGCGTCGCGGGCCAGGGCGTGCCCGCGGCCCAGGCGAGCGTGAGGCGCGGCCCTGGGACGAACCGGCGCAGCGTGTGGCGGAACGCCGCGAGCCGCGCCGGCAGCGATGCGTCCGCGTAGACCTCCGGCCTGCCGGCCCGCCCGATCTCCCAGCGCGACACCCGCTGGCCGTAGAGGTCGAACAGCCGCTCCAGGGCCGGGAGCCACAGCGATTCCTCCTGCCCGAGCAGTCCGAGCGGCGAATCCGCCGGCATCCGCAGCGACGCCGCAAGGCTCGGGCCCAGCCCGGTGATCGCCACCGAGGGCCAGGCGCCCTGCTCCAGCAGCTCTTCCAGGCAAGCGCGGAACGCCCGGATCGAGGCCGAGCCGGCGCTCGCTTCGGCCAGTTCCGGCTGAAGCGGGATGGTCGCCGCCTGGAGCCGGGTGGTCCGAAGCATCGGCGCCATCAGCGCGTAGTGATCGGGGTGAAGCTCGTCGGCGATGATCGCAAACCAGCCCTCGCCGGTGCGGTCGCCCACCGGTGCATCGGCCTCGGCCGGCGCCGCCAGCCACAGCGCAGCGCACCGCGTCCCGCCGACGGGCCGATCGCCCACCAGAACGCTCAAACGCGCCTCGTACCACCCCAGCCGGGTCAGCGGCGGCGCCCAGGAGAACGCCCCGCCCCCCTGGCCCAGGTCGCGCTCGTGCACGGCCACCACCGCGCCGTCGGTGTCGCGGATCTCCATCCGGGCGGTCAGGTGCTCGCCCGTGAGATCGCGGATGTCGGCGTCGAACCGCGGCGTCTCCTGCCCGGCGAAGATGTTCGCCGGGCGCGCCGTGGTCAGGGTGATCCTGGGCAGTTGCAGCACCGCCACGTCGTCGAACCACGCCGCGCCGTCGAGGTCCTCGCTCCAGACCGCGTGCTGCCCCAGCGGCGATCGGCCGGCGAACTGGGCCGGCTGGAGCAACTGCAGCTCCAGCCGCAGGTACGCGGCGCTCTCGAACCGCCCCGGCACCACCACCGACACTTCGGTCCAGGCGTCGGGCGAAAGGGTCGGCCCGGTGCGGAAGGAGGCGCCCTCGATCGGCTCGACCCGGGCGTCGAGCAGCGTTGCTTCGACGAACGCCCGCGCGTGCTTCAGCGCGCTGGTGCGAACCTGCGCCGACACGCGGTAATCCGCGCCCGGGAACACCGGCAGGGTGGTCGCGGTCAGCTGCAGCGCAGCGCTGCCGCCGACCGTCGGCACCTTGACGCTCGTGGTGCCCGAGTGCGCCACCGTGCGGTCGAACGCCGCCCGGTTCCATCTGCGGGAACCCGGGCCGGTCACTTGCGGCGGCGGGGCGCTCTGGGCCCGGAACCAGTGGCGGCACCACCTCGGGGGTTGTACGCCTGCTCTTCGAAATCGAATGAGCCCACGGTGCAGCCCGCGGCCGGCCTCCGGGGTCCTTCCCGGTTGCGGGCGCGGGCGAGGCTCCGGCGACGGAGACCTGCGAGGAGGCTGCAATCCCCACCCGCGGCCCCGGCACACCAGCGGGACAACCCGGACCCAGCGCGCACCTCGGGCGGGACGGTTCATCTGGGTGTTATCGGCTGGTTTCGGCGGGAGTCTGCACGCCCCCGGCGCGGGTCGGGCTCAGACCGTCTTGAGCGCCGACCACTGCCCGTACCGGCGCAGGCACAGGTGGAACACGGCGAACGACGCCGCGAGGTACACCCCGGTCGCAAACACCACGCAGATCGTGAACGTCTCGGGCCCCACGTTCTGCCATACCAATTCGAATCTCGACCGGCTCCCGCCCCAGGAACTGCGGCCCAGACCATTCGCGGCCGAGCCGGTCATGTAGACCGGGTTCAGGATGAGTGCCGCCTGCATGATCCGCCCGGCGAACGAATCGCGCCCGGCACGGGTGACCTCGCCGGCGATGCCGATGGCCATCGGCAGCATCGCCCACAGGCCCGAGGCGATCAGCATGTTGGCCACGCCGGCGGCGGAGGTGCGGCGGAGGCGCAGGCTGAGCGCCACGCCCGTCGTGCACAGAAAGACCACGGGCCCGACCAGGATGAGCGCCAGCAATGGAATGAACGCGGCGCTGACCGCCCCCGCCAGCACCGCAAGCACGCAGTGCCCAAGCAGCAGCGCCGGCACCACCCACAGTCGGCGCAGCGCCCCGGCGATCTTGCCACCGAGAATCTCCGCCGGCGTCAGCAGCGTGGTGTTCAGCACCTGCCAGGTGCGGGACTCGGCCTCGCCGGTGATGCTGCCAACAGACGCGGTCGCCGCGCCGAACATCAGCACGACCGCCCCGATGACGGCGAACACCGTCGTAACGCCCGGCTCGCGGAGCCCGGCGTTGGCGTACACCAGCAGCATCATGCCCACCACCGCCGCGAGCCCGATGGCCAAGCGCAGCCCCGAGCGGAACGCCGCCTGCCGCATCTCGCGCCACAGCACCGGCTGGTCGCCGACCTCACGGGACACGGCGGAAACCCCACCGTCGGAATCGGCTCGGGCCGGATCCGCCGTCGCATGTTCGGGGCTCGCCGTCGCCGCGGCCGTGCGCTTGCGCTTGGCGGGCCGCGTCAGCGACGGTTCCTCCGCCGCGTCGCGCCGGATCATGACGCCCAGCCGCACCGACGCCGCGATGCACACCACAGCCGAGAGCGCCACGGAGATCGCACAGATCTTGATCCAGAAGGTGGCCGGGTCGAAGGTCATGCCCGGCATGCTGCCGGCACTGAGCATCGCCAGGCACATGCCCGGCCCGAACGTGAGCCATTCGGTGCTGGGCGGCCTGCCGGTCACCCAGTACTGCACGAGCATCCCGCCGGCGGGCCAGAGGTTGTAGAGGATCATCACGGTGACGCCGAAGGACGCGGCGTTGATCGGTCGCGCCGCCCGGTTCGACGCCGCCAGGCCCAGCGAGGCCGCCAGCAGGCCGCTGCTGAGCGTCAGGCACGTCGCCCCGAGCACGTACGAACTCTCCAGCCCGCCGAACGCGCGCAGCGACAGCATCAACGGCGCGGTCAGCAGTACCAGGATCACCAGCTGCACCAGCCGGGACGCCAGCTTGCCCAGCACGATCTGCCCCGGCCGCAGCGGCGTGGTCGCCAGCGCCGCCAGCGATCGCGACCGACGCTCATCGCAGATCGCTCCGCCCGTCAGGACCGGGGCCGCCACCGTCGCCACCACGAACATGGTCCAGGCGATCGCCGCCGCCAGCCCCGGGGCCAGCCGTTGGAACGCCTGAACCTTCGCGACGCCGCGATAATGCGCCGTCTCATCGGCCACCGCCCAGAACGCCAGCGCCGCCACGCCGATCAGCGCCAGCGCCAGCATCGACCGCGCCAGGTACGTGCTCTTGCGCCGGCCCATCACCCGGGCTTCCTTCTGGAACACCGGGCCCGCCAGCCATGCCGCCACCGTCGAGGCCAGACCCGCCCGCGCGCCGGCCGCGCGCTCGGTCCCGTCCCCCGCGGCCAGCGGGCCGGTCGATGGTGCTTCGAGTTGGTCGCCCCGCGTGCTCACGGTTGCTGCGCCCCGTTCAATTCAGTTGCCCCTTGGTCAGCCGCAGGAACGCGTCCTCGAGCTTGATCGGGCGCGGCGTGAACGACGCGATGCGCGCCCCGCCGGCCATGAGCGACTCGATCAGGAAATGGTGCCCGTGCACGCCGGGCGTCAGCTCGACGATCAGCCCGCCGGGCGCCCCGTCCGGGCCAGGCGGCTCGAGGGTCACGCCCGCCACGCGCGCATCGGCCCTCAGGCGTTCGGCCGCCGCGGCCCCGTCGGCCGATCCCGGCTCCAGCGCCACGGCGATGCGCTCGCCCGCGCCGGCGCGGGCGAAGGCGTCGGCGATCGATCCGGCGAAGAGCAGCCTGCCTTTCTCGATGATCCCGATGCTCGTGCTCATCTCGGCCAGCTCGGTCAGGATGTGCGACGACACCATGATGCACTTGCCCATGCGCTTGAGCTCCAGCAGCAGCTCGCGCAGCTCGATCCGTGCCCGCGGGTCCAGCCCGCTGGCCGGCTCGTCGAGCAGCAGCACCTTCGGCTCGTGGATCAGCACCCGCGCCACGCCCAGCCGCTGCTGCATGCCGCGCGACAGCGAGTCCACCATCGCGTGCCGCTTGTCCGTCAGGTCTGTGAGCTCCAGCACCGAGCTCACAACGGCGCGCCGCCGGCCCCGCTCGATGCGGAACGCGCTGGCGAAGAACTGCAGGTACTCGTCGACCGTCAGGTCGTCGTACACGCCCAGGAAGTCCGGCATGTAGCCCAGCACGCGCCGGATCGCCGGCGCCTCGGTCGCCACGCTGTGGCCGCACACCGTCGCCGTGCCCGAGTCGGGCTGCAGCAGCCCGGCCAGGATCTTCATCGTCGTGCTCTTGCCCGCGCCGTTGGGCCCGATGAACCCGAACACCTCGCCGGGCCCGATCGTCAGCGACAGGTTGTCCAGCGCCGTCAGCGCGCCGTACCGCTTGGTGACGCCCCGGATCTCGATCATGGTTCCCGGTCCTCCTCCGCCGGCTCGGCCGGCGCTGCCCCGCCGCGACCCGTCGGCACCGGCGCCGGCGCGCCGTGGGCCGACTCCGGCAGCGGCGCCGCCAGCCGCAGCACCACCATCCGACGCTCCGACGCGGGCCGACCGAGTGCAACGTCCGGTTCCGCGCCGTCGATCACCGCGTGCACCACCACCCACCGGCCCGAAGCGGCCCGCAATTCCAGCGACCGGCCGCGCCCCGTCGGTTCGGCCAGCGTCATCGCGTCGGCCGGCCGCCAGCGCTCGGCCTGGCCCACGCCCCGGTACCGCGCCTGGGCGACGGTCTGAGGCTTCCACGCTTCGGGCGGCTCGACGCTGGCCGTTCGCCGGATCCGCACGATCCACCGGTCGTCCCGCCGTTCCGCCGCCGCGGCGTGCCACCCGGCCGAGGTTAACGCCGCGCACGGCCCGATCGTCGCGCCGCTGGGGAGCCCTCCGAACAGCACGGTTGCCAGCTCGTCGTCGCTCCCGGGTCCGATGGTCGCGACGGGCGCCGCGGCGCGCCCGTCATCCAGGAAGGTGCGCAGCGTCCAGCGCCGCAGGTCCACCCCCGGCGAAGGCAGCACACCGCCCGCGGGGTCGCTGGCGCCTTCGTCCGGCGTTGGCGCGGGGGCCAGCGCCCGGCTGCCCTGCGCGCCGCCCGGCCGCACCAGCAACTGCATCACCGGCCGGTTGGAGCCGCCGTCGCCCCACGCCCACAACGGAGACACGCCGCGCCACGCCGCCCCGCCCGATCCCGGCGCCCGCGGCCGAAACGTCTCCACGCCGCTGAAGTTCGCAAAGACGCTCGTCAGTGAGCGCTGCGCCGCGTACGTCGGTTCGCTCCCGTCGCCCATCACAACGTCCAGCGCGCTGGTCCGCCGCACGATCGTCTCCCCGGGGCGCAGCACCACGGGACCCCAATACGCCACGCCGGTCGCGGCGGCGATCCAGATCGGCGCCGTGAGGGCCGACAGGTGCCGCCGGCGCGTACGGCCCAGCAGCAGGTAATCGCCGGGGCCCACCATCACCGCCAGCAGCACCATGCTCAGCGCGATGGCCAGGAACACCGTCCCGCTCACCGGCGGCACGTCGGCCATGCCGTCCAGGAGCCGCTCCATCGCCGCGCTCATCGCCGCGGATTCGCCGCTGCCCGAGAAGTACACCTGCTCCCCCTTGGCCGTGACGTTCGGCGTCGGCGCCAGCGGGGCCAGCAGATCGGCCCACACGAGGCGGCACGCCGCGGCGCTGACGACGTTCGACGTACTCGCGGGGTCCAGTCCCGTCACGACCACCATGCCCAGGCCCACCGGGCCGACCACCGCCGCCCCCGCCGTGCCGATGCCCGGGCCGTCGCCTTCGCCCCACAGCACCCGCCACCCCGCGCCCACGGCCTGCGGCCCCAGGTCCACGCGCCGAGTCGCCGCCGACTCGACCGCGTCTCCCCGGACGAGCCGCCCCACCGCCCGCGGCAGCGGCGCGCGGCGCGATTCGTCCAGCCCCACGCCGCGAGCGGCCCCTTCCGGCAGCCACGCACGCCACTCGTCCCCCGGCTCGTGGGCGAGGATCACCAGCCGCCCGCCGCGGCAGAGCCATTCGTGCACCGCGCTGCGCGTCCGCGGCTCGACGGCCGTCGCCGCCGCCCCGCGAACCACCAGCACGCCCATCGCCTGGTACCCCGCCCACACCTGCGGCAGCGCCGCCGGGTCCAATCGCGCCAGGTGCAGCACCGGGCGGTTGGTGTTGTCGGGCGTTCGCGCCACGGTGCGCAGCACGTCGCGATCGAGCGTCGGCCCCGCGCCCACCGTCGCGAGCACGAACGCGTCGGGCGCGAGCATCGGCGGCAACTGGCCCTGAAGCTCGTTGGGGTACATCGAGAAGCTCACGCGGTTGATCGCCGGCTCCGTCGGTGTGACGCCGTCGGCGCCCGCAACGTGCAGCGACACTTCGATCTCGTTCGATTCGTGCGCCTGGCACACCAGCGTCTGCACGCTCACGGGCCGGCCCGGCGTCGCGACCACCGGCGCCAGCACCTCGGCCATCTGCGTCGCGTCGGCGATCGTGCGCACGCGAACCACCAGCGCCATCGGCGCATCGCCCGGAACCACCACCACCCGCACCGGCGCCCACCGCTCGGTCGGCATGAAGCCGTCGAGTCCGAAGTCAACGCCGCCGAGGCTCGGCACGCGGGCCCGGTCGTCCCGGCCCTGCGCCGCCGCCGGCAAGCACGCCGCCAGCGCCAGGAGCACCGCCGCCGCGAACCCGAGCACCCGAACGCCCCGTCCCATCAGATCGCGACCTTTCGGTTGTAGATCCACCATTCCACCATGACGATCAGCAGGCACGCCAGCAGCAGCCACGGCCACAGGCGGCGCACGCCCGCCGCATCGCCTGATTGGGCGTCCACCAGCTTCGATTGCAGGCCCAGTTTCAGGCGCGTGCCCAGGTCCGATTCCGCCGGGTCCAGCAGGTTCGCCGCCACCGCCCGGCGCACCCGACCGTCGACCAGCACGTCCGAACCTCCCGGCGGCCCCTTCCACGACAAGGTGTAGATGCCGACGTTCTGCGGCTCGCGGAACACCACCTGCCCGTCGGCCGACGGCACCAGGTCCGCCGCGGCCCGGTCCGGCCGGCTGATGGACACCTGCTCGGCGCCCGTCGGCAGCCTCTGCGTGAGCACCGAGCCCGCCTGGATGACGCCCTCGCCGCCCTCGGCGCCCTCGCCGGCCAGGTGCCGCACGCCGCCGGCCACGAACAGCACGAACGACGGGTCGACCCACCACGTGGACTCGATCACGTCGAAGGCGACGATGAGCGCCCGCGTCTCCAGCGTCGCCGCCTCGACGATCAACGGGCCCGTCGCCCCCTCGGCCAGAACGGTGACGGGGCTCTTGTCCTCCACGGCCGTGCGTCGCGCCCCCGTCACGACCAGGGCGTCGAGCGTCAGCGGCCGCATGACCGGGTGAGCGCGACGCACGTCCAGCGCGATCGTCGCCTCGCCCGGCCCGCGGTCGATGAGCCCGGCCGGCGGCGGCGGGGGAGGCCCGAAGACCATGAACCGACCGGGAGGCAGCCCCGGCGCCGGCTTGCCGTCGGCCCCGCGCACCGTCGGGATCCACCGGTCCAGGATCCACACGTCGTACTCGCCGGCCTTCTTCGGATCGTCCAGAATGGCCTGCGCCTGCCCGGGCGTCAGCACCAGCGGCGGGCGCGACAGGTTCAACCCTTCGACCACTTCCCGCAGGAACAGGTTGCCCGGCGTGACCAGCGCCACGGCCAGCCGGCGCGCCGGCGGCACCACCAGGTAGCCCACGTCGTCGGCCGGCATCGCGTCGGGCTCCTGCTGGCGGATCGACACCGAAACGATCGCCGCCTGCGGCCGGTCCACGCTGAACACCAGCCCGCCGTTCGCCGGGACCACCGCCCGGTCGTTGGGGTCCATGTCCGCCGTCCGCTGGCCTGCCCCCGCCGACGGCAGCGTCACCTGCTTGATCGCCGCGACCTGCCCGTCGATCGCCAGCTGCACGTCCACCGCCCGGGCCGCCGCCGCCGTGGACTGCAGCGCGACGAACACCGACATCGTGCCCGGCTTGTCGTACGAGCGTTCGGCGCGCAGGCCGACGATGCCCACGTTCTCCGTCAGGGGCGAGCCCACGGCGTGGTACACGAACACGTCCTCCGGCTGTGCCTCGACCTTCTCGGCGTCGGCCAGGCGCCCGTCGCTGAACAGGTGCATCACGGCCGTCTGCCCGGCGATGCGGCTGCCGTCCTGGTCGGGGGCCGCACCCTCCTGGAACACAGGCCTCTGCGCGAACGCCCGCGCCAGGCCGTACGTGTCCTTCAGGCGCGAGGGCGCGTCGGTCGGCGTGATCGCCTCGATCGCGGCCCGCAGGGCGGCTTTGCTCGTGGTGAAGTTCTGCCGCACCTCGCCGATGGTGTCCATCGCGATCACCATCGCCTCGTCGCCCGCGCCCCCCAGCAGCCCCGGCTCGCGCAGGCGGTCCACGAGTTCCAGCGCGCGCCGCTTGGCCGCCTCCAGGCGCGTGAGCGTTCCGGGCTTGTCGGGGTCGCCGTCGGTCGCCTGCATCGACGCCGATCGGTCGATGATGATCACCGACTTGGCCCCGCTCGATACGTTCGCCGAGAGCTGCGGCTGCGCCACCGCCAGCAGCAGCGCCAGCAGCGCCAGCATCTGCAGGATGAGCAGGATGTTGTTCCGCAGCCGCTGGAACGGGGCGTTGGCCTGCAGGTCCTCGATCGCCCGCTTCCACAGCAGCGTGGTGGACACTTCCACGTCGCGCCGACGCAGCTTCAGGAAGTACAGGATCAGCAGGGCCGGCACCGCGACGGCGGCGGCGATGATCGCCGTGATGGGGTTGAGGAAGCTCATCGCACCAGCCCCTTGCGGCGCAGGTAGTCCAGCACCAGGGCGTCCACCGGGGTGGTGCTCGGCACGGTCTGCAGCACGATCGACCTGGCGGCGCAGAAGTCGCGCAGCCGGGCGCAGTACGCCGCGAGCATCTGCTTGTACCGCTTCAGCAGCGGCGCGGTGATCGTGACCTCGGCCACGTCGCCGTCCTCGCAGTCCTTCAGGCGCAGGTCGCCGCCGACGTCGGGCTCCAGTTCCTGCGGGCTGAGCACCTGCACCGCGTACACCTCGTACCCGCGCCCCAGCAGCAGCCGCAGCCCGTTCTCGTACCCCTCCTTGACGAAGAAATCGCTGATGACCACCATGACGCCCTTGCCCTTGCGCGTCAGGGCGATGCGCTTGGCCGCTTCGGTGAATCCGCCGGGCCCGCCGGGCTCCAGCTGCAGCAGAAACCGCGACAGGTCCTGCAGCCGCCGCCGCCCCCGCAGGTCGCGCACCGCCGACATGAGCTGCGGCCGAAGGTCGCCCTCGGGCGTCGGCGCCAGCCCGCCGACCGCCGTCACCGTGACCCGGTGCAGGTTCACCAGCCCGATGTACCCCAGCGCGCACGCCAGGCGCTGCGCCAGCAGGAACTTGCTCGGCTGCCCGCAGTCCAGCGACGCGGTCGCGTCGAGCACGACGTGCAGGGAAAGGTCCTCCTCTTCGAGGAACAGCTTCAGGAACAGGCGGTCGAGCCGGCCGAAGATGTTCCAGTCGATGTGCCGCAGGTCGTCGCCCACGACGTACTGGCGGTGGTCCGCGAACTCCACCGACTGCCCCCGGCGTTTGGAGCGACGCTCGCCCTTCATCTTGCCCGCGAGCACCTTGCGGCTCGTCAGGTCCAGCGCGCCCAGACGCGCCACCATCTGCGGGTCGAGCAGCTCGTCCAGTCGTTCGGGCCGGGATGGAGATTGGAGTTTCTGCATGGGGTGATCGATCGGGTGCGGCGCCGCGGCCCCGGTGGCCGCGCCCGCGTGGTCAGGCGACGGCCGCCGCCGCCACCGGCTCTGTCGGGGTCTTCTCGACGATCTCCTTGACGATCGCGTCGGCGTCCACGCGGTCGGCCTCGGCCTCGAAATTCAGGATCAGCCTGTGCCGCAGCACGGGGCCGGCGATCGCCCGGATGTCCTGGTTGCTCACGTGGTACCGCCCTTCGGTCAGGGCCTTGACCTTCCCGCCCAGCAGCAGCGCCTGCGCGCCGCGCGGCGAGCTGCCGCACCGAACGTACTTGTTGGTCGTCTCGATCGCGAACTGGCCGCCCGGGTGCGTCGCCATGCACAGCCTGGCGGCGTACTCCTTGACGTGCGGCGCGACCACCGCGTTGCGCACGAGCTTCTGCGCTTCGAGGATGGCCGGCCCGTCCATCACCCGCTCGACCTCCGGCGTCGCGGCGCCGGTGGTCCGGTCCAGGATCACCATCAGCTCGCCGAGCTGCGAGTACCCCACGACCAGCTTGAACATGAAGCGGTCGAGCTGCGCCTCGGGCAGCGGGTACGTGCCCTCCTGCTCGATCGGGTTCTGCGTCGCCAGCACCAGGAACGGCTGCTCCAGGCGGTACGTCTGCCCCGCCACCGTCACGCTCCGCTCCTGCATCGCCTCCAGCAGCGCGCTCTGGGTCTTGGGCGTCGCCCGGTTGATCTCGTCGGCCAGGACGATCTGCGCGAAGATCGGCCCGCGGCTGAACTCGAACCGCCGGCGCCCGGTCTGCGGGTCCTCCATCACGATGTTCGTGCCGATCACGTCGGCCGGCATCAGGTCCGGCGTGAACTGGATGCGGCTGAACGGCAGGTGCAGCGATTGCGCCAGCGTGCGGACCAGCAGCGTCTTGCCCAGGCCCGGCACGCCCTCCAGCAGCACGTTTCCGCCGGCGAACAGGCAGATCAGCACCCCGTCCACCACCTCGCGGTGGCCGACCACCACCTTGCCCACCTCATCGCTGAGGCGCTTGAACATCGCCCGGAACGCCTCGCACTTGGCCTTCACGTCCGCCGGTGTCGCCTGGTTCTCTGCCGCTGCCATGCCATGCTCCCTGTGTTCGTCGTTGCCCTTGCCAACCCGCGCGATGCTCCGCGCCCGTCCCGACTGCGCCTACTCCTCCATCTTTTCCTTCGCCCGCCGCTTGGCCTTCATCAGCGCCGACATGCCCTGCTCGGGCTCGGGTGCTCCGGGCTTGGCGGCGGCGCCGCCCTCGCCGGCCCCCGGTCCGGGCGCCGCCGCCCCGGGGATCATCTGCTCGGCGAACGAGCCCGCCGCCCGGGCCGCCCGGAGCTCCGACTCGCTGGCCTCGAACTTCGCCCCCGCCGAACCCGGCGAGCCCTGATCCAGGCCCACCGTTTCACCCACGCGCTGGCCCGCGGTCTGACGCTGCCGCTCCACGCGCTTCTGGGCCCGCTCCCGCGCGGCCTTGAGCGCGTCGATCTGCTGGCCGGGCGCCGCCGCCGACGCCGCGAACATGCCCCGCAGCCGACGAGCGATCGCCCGGGGGTCCACCCGCACGCGCCGCAGCGCCACGTCGGTCAGGAACAGGCCCACCCCCGCCAGCGCCGTGAGCAGGAAGATCGACCGCAGCGACACCGGCGGCGTCAATCCCTGGCGCGACCACAGGTCCGCCGTCGCCGGATCCTCCGGCAGCACCCGCCCGCCCGTCAGCTTCGCCACCTGCTCCAGCAGCGGCGCGTTGTCGCGCAGGCTCCGGTACTCGTCGGCGAACGGCCGCGTCACCGCCGCCTGCACGCTCCCCCGCAAGGTTTCGGACTTGCCGTCGGGGCCCGTGCGCGTCTGCTCGTACCCCATCGCGACCGTGAACGCGCCCGCCTGCGTCGTCGGGAACGAGCCCTCGTACCGCCCCGGCCCCGTCTGCCGCAGGTCCAGCGGCAGGCTGGTCAGGTCCGGCTGCACCACGCGGCTGCTCCACCGCAGGAAGTTCAGCCGCTCCCCCTGATCGTCGGCCGCCTCGACCACCACCAGCGCCGTCTCGCCGCGCTGCTCGGTCGTCACCCGCAGGTTGGGCGACACGCTGGGGCGCATGGCCCAGCGCACGTGCTGCTCCCAGAAGGCCCGGAACTGTGCCCACGAGGCCCAGGCCGTGGTCCAGCGCGCGCCGATGTCGCTCGTGAACGTCACCACCCGCCCCAGCCCGTGCTGCCACTGTGCCAGCACCGGGTCGTTCTCCTGCCCCCGCAGGATCACCTGCGACAGGCCTTCGCGGTCGGCGGCGACCACGTACCCCGAGATCGCCGGCACCGCCCCGATGCCGCGGAGCGCCTCGGTCGCGCCGAACGACACCGCCGGCACGAACGGTTCGCCCTCCCAGATCAGCGCCCGCTTGATCGTCTGCGCTTCCTTGATGAAGATCTGCGGCAGGCTCGCCAGCTGGCCGTTCTGCGTCACCTCGTGGTACATGCCGCCGGTCACCTGGGCGATGTGCTGCAGGCGCGAAAGGTCCGCGGCGGTGTGCGGGAACACGCCCACGGTCGAGATGCTGATCTTGGCGTCCACGAAGTCCTGCAGCAACGCGGCGCTGGGCGGCGCCGGGTCGGCGTCGGTGATGACGATGCAGTGTTTCTGGCCCGCCGCAGCGCTCTTGA
Organism: Phycisphaeraceae bacterium; assembly: GCA_026126345.1. Taxonomy (GTDB): domain Bacteria; phylum Planctomycetota; class Phycisphaerae; order Phycisphaerales; family UBA1924; genus JAHCJH01. The sequence continues at coordinate 22,026 of JAHCJH010000034.1, forward strand.
GATCCTTGTACGCCAGCGCCAGCATGTGGTGCAGCGACTGGGTGTCGCCGTAGTTCATGGCGTTGACCGAGCGTCGGATCGACGACTTGTCGCCGACGGTCGAGAGCGGGTGCGTCCACGAGGCCGAGCCGATGTCCCACCCCGCCTCGATGATGCCCGCCAGGTCCTGCGCGCTCAGCGCGTCGATCGCCGCCTCGGCCGTCCGTTTGCCCCAGTAGTTGCCGTTGGGCATCTCGCACGAGTGCATCACCAGCACCAGCGCGCCGCGCGGCATCTGCCGCTTCTGCGGCGGGTCCAGCTTGATCGGCAGCGCGTCGGCCAGCGGCGAGCCGATCCACCCTCCGGCGCCGAACGAGTCCGGCCCGCCGGTCATCACCAGCCCGCCGCCCAGATCGTGCACGTACGCCCTCAGCTGCTCCTGCTGCTGCTGGCTGAAGTCGTACGCCGAGCAGTTCACCAGCACGAGCCCCTCGTACGACCCGAGTTCGCCGATGTCGCTCGGGGCGCCCTCGGGCCGGCGCAGCTCCGCGTCGATCTTCGACTCGGCCAGGATGCGCATCAGCGGCGCCGCTTCCTCCGGCCGCGGCGCCAGCACCAGCACGCGCCCCTGGCTGGTCAGGAACGTCACCGCCATCGCCCGGTTGTTCTCCGCGATCGTGTCTCCGGGCTTGCCCGAAGCGTCCGGCGTCGGCTCGAAGACCGCCTCGAAGCGCACCGGACCCGACCGGCTCGGCAGCGTCACCGGCACCACCTGGAAGTTCGTGCCCGCCGCCAGCGCCACCCGCGCGCCCATCGCCGGGCTCGATGGGTCCAGGTCCACCGGGTCGCCGTTGATCGTCAGCGTCAGCCGGCCCTCGGTCGCGTGCGTCGCGGTCAGCACCACGCGGAGGTTCACGTTCTCGCCCAGCCGGGCCGTCGCCGGCGCCACCAGCTTGTCGGCGATCACCTCCCGCTCGTTGCTGAACCGCACCGGAAGCACGTCGATCGGCACACCCGCCGCCCGCGCCGCCTGAGCCGCGGCCATCAGCGAGCCGACGGTCTCGTTGCCGTCGCTGATGATCATCAGGCGGTTGCTCTGGTCCGGCGGCATGGTCGCCATGGCCATGCGCAGCGCGCCCTCCAGGTTCGTGCCGTCGGTGGCGCCGATCGTCCGGGTGTCGATCGGCCCCTCGCGCTTCAGCGGGCTGGGCAGCGCCTGCACGTACGCCTCGCGCGCCGCCGTGACCAGCCCGAGCCGGTCGTCGTCGGTGGCGCCGACGCGGGCCTCGCGCAGGTACCGCTCGGCGTCGGTCTGGCGCGCCGTGGGCATCGACCTGCTGGCGTCCAGAATCACCGTCACCGCCACGCCTTTGCCCCGCAGCCGCCACTGCGGATCGGCCAGCGCCATCACCAGCAGCGCCAACACCGCCAGCCGGACCGCCAGCGACACCCGCCGGCCCATCGGCGCCATGCCCGACAGGCTGCGCCGGCCGATCCACACCGTCGCCGCCGCGGCGGGGATCAAGAGAAACAGCCAGATGGGTCGGTCGAACGTCAGCACGTCGGGTCCAATCACGCTCCGATGTCGGCCAAGGGCGATCCGCCCGCGCCGACTAGCCCGGCCAGTTCCACACCACGATCCGATGGTTGAAGGTGTCGAGGGTGTACGCCCGTTCACCGAGCACCGCCGTTGCCCACGGCCCGGCCAGCTGGCCCGCCCCGCGTCCCGGCCGGCCCGCCATCCAGAGGCTTCGCCCGGTCGCCAGGTCAATGCGCTGCACCCGCCCATTGCCGAACTCGGTGATCAGCGCCGTGCCGTCGCCCGGGGCGAACACGCCCCACGGGTAGTTGAAACGCCCGGGCGCCCGCGACACCTCGTCCGGCCCGCCGTACCACGCCAGCAGCGCCCCCTCCAGCGTGAACCGCCCCACCCGGTGATTCCGCGCATCGGTCACGATCAGTTCGCCCCGGCGCGCGTCGATCGCCAGGCTCTGCGGGCGGTCGAACTGCACGTCATCGCCGGTTGCGCCCGAACCCGCCCGCCCGAAACTCCGCACGTACTTCAGCGAATCGTCGAACACGCTCACCCGATCGTTCCCCCCGTACTCGCTGATGTACACGCGCTGCACCCCGCCGGCCGCGTTGGTCAGGATCGCGATGCCCGTCGGGTAGATGAACTCGCCGGGGCCCGTGCCGTACCCGCCGAACTGCGTCAGCAGCTCCGGCTCGATCGGCGGCAGCGCGGGGGCGAACACCGGCGCAGGCTCGTCGCTCGCGGGCGAGGGCTCGGGCATCGCCGGCAGTGCGTACACCATCACCCGCTGGTAGTGCGTGTCCACCACCCACAGCGCCCGGCGCGACCCGTCCGCATCCCCCGGCCGCGGGCCAACCACCAGCCCGCACGGCTTGCCCTTGGCGAATTCCGGCATCGACCACCACTGAACGCACCGGCCCGTCCGCGCCTCCAGCCGCTGCACCCGCGCCGTGCCCTTGTCCACCACCCACAGGCTCGAACCATCCGTATCGATCGCCCGCGGCGTGTCGAACAGCCCCGGTGATATCCCGGGCCCGCCCAACATCGCCACCGCCGCCAGCGGACGCTCAGTTTCGCCGCTTCCCGGCCGGTCGCACGCCCCGACCCCAGCCCACCCGGCCACCACCACCGCCCACGCACACCGCGCCAGCGCCGACACGCCGCGCACCCGTTGCTTGCTCTGGCGCGGCCACATGCTGGGCATGCCCCCGGCACTCCGTCGTGCCCACCACGAGCACGCACTCACGTCGAGTGTACTGATTCGCCCGGGACGCGTACCCGGTTCACCCCGCGCCGCGGCCAGGCCAGCACCCCCGCCACCCACGCCGCCGCCGCCGTCACCACCAGCAGGTTCACCGCGGCGGCGCCCATCTCCTCCACGTAGTTGTAATGCAGGTGCTCCAGCACCTGCTGGGCCAGCGGCCGCGAGCCGGCCGG
>JAHCJH010000035.1 GCA_026126345.1 Phycisphaeraceae bacterium
TGGCCAGGCGCGCATCGGGCACGAACGGCGCGTGCCGGTCGGGCCAAGTCAGCGCGATCGGCGCATCGCCCTCGGGCGGCCCGCCCGGAAGACCGGCCGGTCGAATCAGCGCCCAGGTCGTCACGCCCACGGCGACCGCCGCCGCCAGCGCCAGCGGCCAGCGCCGGCCCAGCCCCGCCCGTACCGCCGGTGCGGCGGCGCTGCGCCGCGGCTCCCGGGCGATCAGCGCGGCCATGGCGTCCGCGCCCAGGCGCGAACGCATCCGCTCGAGCGTGTCGTCGTCAACCTGATCGAGGCGAAGGCCCCCGTCGCGAATGGCGGTGAGCAGTTCCATGTGGGCGATCTCCTCAGGGTCGATCGGCGCGGGCAAGGACCGACGCTGGCGCGTCCGTTCGATGAGATTGTGAATGGATGGGTCGTTGGGCATGGGCTACCCCGAGGTTGGTGGCGGCCGGGGGCCTGCGGCTAACGCCGCGGCACACCGGCGGGCTGACTTTTCTTGCAGTCGCCGGCGGGGCCCCACCCCCGCGCACCGAGGGATTCGCGGACCTTGGCCAGAGCGCGATCGAGGGTCTGCGAGATGTACGCGCGCGAGCAGCCGAGTCGCTCGGCGACCTCCACCTGTGCCAGACCCTCGACCAGGTGAAGCCTGGTGACGAGCCCCTGGCGGGCGGGCAGGGCGTCGATGGCCTCCAGCACCAGGTCGCGGAGTTCGGCCGCTTCGAGCGATGAGCCGGGTGCCGGAGCGCCGGCGACGGCGAGCATCGACGCGAACGTCCCGCCGTCGTCGCCGGTCGGAGCGTCGAGGCTCGCCGCCGGCTTGTCCCGCTGCATCATCAGCCGGCGCGCGATGGTGCACAGCACGCTCTTGAGCGTGCACAAGGCCAGGAACCGGTGCGGCGCCCCCGGGCGGAAATAGGTGAAGAACAGCGCGTGCCACGCGTCGGCTGCCGTGTCGGCCGGTTCCGCCCCGGCGCGGGCCTTGGCACGCACGAAATTCAGCACGTACGCCCCGTCGCGTCGCAGCAGCGCCTCGAACGCGCGCTGGGCTTCGGCGGCGCCCGCCGTCAGGGGAAAACCATCGGGCTCCTGTTCGCACGCCGCCGACCAGGCCAGATCGTCCAGCCGCAGTTCGCGCAGCATCCCGGGCACTGCGGCCTCGGGGCCGAAGCGTCCCCCGTACGAGCGCTCGGGCTGGCCGCTGATGCGCGCGCCGATCGCCCAGGCCAGGCGCTTCGAGCCGGTGTCGGGATGGGTCAGACCCTGCCGGCCGACTTCGATGGCGGTCTCGTTCAGTTGAGTCCAAGCCGCGGCGTGGATCGCCTCGGCCCGACCCTCGGCGTCGAGGTGGATCAGGGCGCCGATGGTGGCTGGGGCACGCGGTTCCGACGGGGCGGTGGTCATCGGCAACGGCATGATAGCGGAAGCACCTGCAGTACACCCTTTTGAGGGATTCGCGAAGATCTCGCGCTGGCGCGCCGATGGGGCGTCGCCACTGCTTTCTCGGGTGCAGGCACGCCCACCGGCCCGCCGACGCGGGACGCACCGGAACACAGGAGTCAGGCCATGACCGCCACGCTTGCCGCCGAACGCCGCAACAACCTTCGCAGGCTGATCGCCGAACTGGCGCGTCGCTGCGTGGCGCCGGTCAGCGGGCGGCGGGGAGACCGGGCCGCGCGGGAAGCGGAGTTCCGATCGGCCCGGCGGACGCTGGAAATGAAGCTGTCCGGCCCGGGGCGGCCCGGATCACCGGGGCGGACGACCCCGGTTCATCGCCGGTTGCAGTGGTTTCTTCGGTGCGCGGCCTGAGCCCACGGGGCCGCGCCCGGGGTTTTGCGGGGGAACAGGTGGGGGACGCCTCGGGATCGCCTGACGCGATTGCGGGGCGTTTGACAGAGCACGTCGGGGGAATATCGAGCACCGCGCTGGCCCGCTACCCCGGGGAAGGTCCCCGGGGGCGGGCCGATTTTTGCTACGCTCGCCATTGGGCATCCGCTCCGCAGTCGCGGACGAAACCGCCCACGTCGCTCGCCGCACCGGGTGTTGACAACACCACGGCGAGCGCCACGAACTCGTGTCCCGGGGCGCGGCCGCCGAAACGACGGCCCGCCGCGAGGATGGGCCGCCGGTGTTCGACGAGCCCGACCGAGCCAGTCGTGCGTTGAACCGCGCTCATCAAGGAGTAGTGCATGAACAGCAAGCAGTGGATGATGTCGATCGTGGCCGCCGCCGGACTGGCGACCGCCGCCTGGGCCGTGATGGAGCAGCCCAAGGACGCCCCGAAGCCGGCGGCGACGCAGCCCGCGCCGGACAAGTCCAAGGACACCAACTCGGGCATGAGCAAGCCCAAGGCCGGTGAGGGTGAGGCCGTCGAGATGCTCGAGACCGCCGGGAACCTCGTGGCCTACGCCCGGGCCAACGAGTCGGCGTATGCGATGCTGGCGGCGGTGGACATGATCCGCCGGGTGCAGGTGAAAACCGACGCGGCGCACTTCGGCCAGAAGCAGGCCGAGGGCGGCAAGGACGCCCCGGGCGACCAGAAGGACAAGACGCCCAAGGCCTGGGACGTCAAGAAGCTCCTGGAGGAGGCCAAGGGCTGGGCCAAGAACGACGCGAAGCTCGCCGCAGTGATCGACGCCGAACTGGCCAAGCCGGCCCCCGAGCCCGGCAAGACGATGGGCGCCGTCGGCGGGCCGATTCAGATCGTCGACTGCGTGCGTGGCGGCTATACCGACATCTGGACGGTGTCGTTCGAGGGCGGCAAGCTGGCGCAGGTCGGCGTGATCGGCGACGGCGACACCGACCTGGACTTGGTCGTGTACGACGAGGGCGGGCACCTGATCGGCACGGACGTTGACGGCACGGACCGCTGCCTGGTGCAGTGGACGCCGCGCTGGACGGGCAAGTTCAAGCTGCACATCCGCAACATGGGGCGCATCCCCAACTGCTACCGGCTGCTGACGAACTGATGCCGGCTCCGAGGCAGACGACCGCATCCCCGGGCGGCGGAGCACCTCTCCGCCGCCCGGCTTTGTTGGAGGACCGCATGGGCCGCGCACTTCGGAACCGGGTTGCTGGCGCGCTGGCGCTGGCGCTCGGCGTGGCGCTGACGGGGTGGGCGGCGGAATCGCCGGCGCGGGCCGGCGCGCCGACGCACCAGCCAGCCGGCCCCGCCAAAGCCCCGAGCGCGCCCCCCACGCCCTCGTTGGACGCGGGCCACCCCCGGTACGCCGCGGCGCTCAAGGTGTATCAGCGCATCGCCCGCGCGTGGGGATCCGGCCGTCCGGCGCCGCGCCTGGTGGTTCGCCCCGCCGCCGACGAGGGCCCGGCGCGCATCGCGCTGTTCCAGCCCGACACGCAGACGGTGGAGATCGACGAGGCGGTGGTCGAGCTGTGCGAGACGTTCGGCCCTCAGCGCGACGACGCCCTGGCCGTGCTGTTGGGGCACGAACTGGCCCACCACTACCGCGACCACGGATGGGTGGGCGACTTCGGCGTGAAGTTCGCGGACCTGGAAGCATCCCGCGGCATGAAGGCCGCCGAGGGGTACGAGAAACTCGTGAAGAACGAGACCGAGGCCGACTACTTCGGCGCGTTCTACGCGTACGTGGCCGGGTACGACACGCTGACGGTCGCGCCCAGAGTGTTCGACGCCGTGTACGAGCGGTTCTCGCTGGCTGACAAGCTCGGCGGTTACCCGTCGCGCCAGGAACGCAAGAAGATCGCCGAGGGACGGGCGGCTGAGATCCGCGGCCTGCAGGACCTCTTCGACGCGGGGCGGTTGCTGCTGCTGCTGGACGAGCACCGGGCGGCCGCGGCGGTGTTCGACCGGCTGTGCGGCGAAGTGCCGAGCCGGGAACTGCTGAACAACGCGGCGGCGGCGCGCCTGCTGGAGGTCGCGGCGTCGCTCGGCAGGTTGCCGGTGGAAGCGGGATCGCCGCCCCCGGCGTGGGCGCTGGGGATGCCGGTCACGTTCGAGATGGAGGCTCGCCTCGGCGGCGGGGCGGGCGCGCCGCTTCGCGGGGGCCAAGGGCCCGAGGGCGACGAGGTGCTGTCGCGCCTGCTGCGCGAGGCGACGGACCTGCTCGAGCGTGCCTGCGCCATGGACGACGCGTACGCGCCGGGGCGGATCAACCTGGCGATCGCTTTGTGCCTGCGCGGGGAGGATTGGGACATGGCCGCGGCCCAGGCCAAGCGCGCCGTCAAGGTGGCCGAGTCCGCGGGCGATGCGGCGCTCATCGGCGCCGCCCGGGCGGTGCACGGCGTGGCGATGTACGGGGCGGCGATGGCCGGGGACGAGGCCGAGCGCGCGGCGGGGCTTGGCGCAGCGCGGGCTATGCTGAGCCGCGCGGCCGAGTCGTGCGACGCGGCGCGCCAGAGCCTGTCGCTGCTGGAAGGCAAAGGACGCCCGCCCGGTGCGCCGCCCGCGGACCCGCCTTCGTCGCGGGAGAAGATCTGCGGGATGGACTTTCGGGCGGTGGACGACGTGTTGGAGAAACACGACCGCCGGCTGGAAGTTCCCCTGGTCGCTCGCGGCGGACCGGCCGGCAAGCTCGTCGTGCTGGTCCGCGCGGGGGCCGGTTGCCGTGCGACGGTCGTGCAATGGGCCGATCGGGCCGGCGAACGAACGGTGCTGAGCGTGTGGGCGGGGCCCGGGTCGGATGCTCGCACGACCGGTGGCGTGGGGATCGGGAGCGAACTGGCCGCGGTTCGTGGTGCGTTCGGGTCGCCGGTTCGTATGCTGGAAGGTTCACGGGGCGTGTACGAGGTGTACCAACGTCCGGGGCTGATCTTCGAGATCGACCGGACGGGCCGCGTGAGTTCCTGGGGCCTCTTCGGCGTCTCGCAGTGACGGCCGCCGCGAGAGGGTTGGAGCGATGCGCATGCAGCGGCTGTTGATCCTGATGGCGGGCCTGGTGTTCATCTGGATGGGCGTGTCCGTCGCGCTGGCCGGACCGGCCGTGGCGGGGCCCGCGGCCGCGGCGGTCGGCAGCGCGGGCGATGCCCCGATGCCGGCGGAGGACCTGTACAGCGACGCGCGCCTCGCGGAGTGGTCGCGGCTGCTGCGGGAGCACAAGGCCGAGGCGCTCATCGCGTCGGTGGAGCGCGACCTGCGGGGCGGGTCGCCCCACCCGTTGGCTCCGTTCGTCTGGGCGACGACGCACGATCTCTACGGGCGGCTGGAAGAGGCGATGGCCGGCGCGGACGAGGCGCTGCGCGGGAAACTCGGCGCCCTGCCGCGGGTGTACCACCTGTACCAGCAGCGCCGCTACGCCGACGCGCTCAAGCCGTTCCCCGCGTCGAGCGCCCGGGGGATCAACGACGTGATGTCGCTGCTGCACCTGTCGTGGTGCGCGCTCAACGAGCTGCGGATCCCGGACGCCGCGGAGTACGCGATGCGAGCCGTGGAGCTGGCCCCCGACCGGTTCCAGCCGGTGTGGGTGATGATCGACATCCTGGGCAAGGACGACGAGACCGACCGGCTGATAGCGTCGCGGTTCGCGCCGGTGAACCCGCTGGGCAAGACGGCGGCGGGGCGGCTGGTGTGGCAGGTGGCCAACGACCGGCTGTGGCTGGAGTCCAAGTACGTCGAGGCGCCGACGATGATCGGCCTGCTGCGATCGTGGCTGGCCGAACACCCGTCGGACCCGACGGCCAAGTACGCGCTGGCGACGAACCTGCGCCGGGCCGATCACATGGACGAGCCGCTGCGGCTGTACGCCGAATCGATCGCGGCGATGCCCTTCGGGGCCACGGCGTCGCGCGCGATCGGCGCGCTGCTGGAAGCGGGACGGGCCGAGGACGCGGCGGCGCTGGCGCTGTCCACCAGCCGGTTCGCCGACGGCGCCGCCGACGACGCCCGCCGGCACGTCGCCGAACGGCTGGCACGCGGCGCGATCGCGGTGCAGCACCTGGGCGAGGCGCGTCGCATCCTCGAGGCGGCGCTGGACCGCTGGCCCAACGACGGGCCGCTGAACGCGCTGATGGCGCGGGTGGAATACGACAGCGGGCGGTACGACTACGCCGCGCCCTTCGCACGCCGCGCCATGGTGGCCTCGCCCGCCGCGCCGGAGCACTCGACGCTGCTGATCGACTGCCTGATGCGGTCGGGGGCGGCGCCCGAGGCGGTGCGCCTGGCACGGCAGCAGGCCGAGGGCGAGGCCTTCGAGGGCCGCGGCGACATCACCATCGACTGGTACCTGACCCGCTCGCAGGCCTTCGTCACGCTGAGCAACAAAGCGCTGAGCGAGAACGACCGGCAGACCGAGCGCGACATGGACAGCCAGCGGCTGGACCTGCTGCTCCGCGCCGTGGACCGCTACCCGCGCAGCGTCGCGCTGCTCAAGGACCTGGCCGATGCTCAGCTGGCCGTCGGCAAGCGCGACGACGCGATGCAGACCGTTCGCCGCGCGCTGCGCGTGCAGCCGTGGCACCGCTCGAGCCTGCGCTGGCTGCTGGAGAAGGTGGAGGCGGCGGACAAGAAGCCCGCGGCCGACGCCCTGCTGGCCGAGCTCCGCTCGGCGTCGCCCTACGTCGAGCGCCTGTGGCTGCTCAGCGCCGAGCGCGCCGGCGATGACAAGGCCGTCGAGGCCTTCTGGCGCGAGGCCGTCCGTCTCAACCCGGGGCGATCCTGGGCCGTGGACAGCCTCGTGGAGCTGCTCATCCGGGCCAACCGCTGGGACGATGCCCGGGCCTCCGCCACCGGTCTGCTGGAGGCCAGCAGGTCCTCGCGCACCGGCGACCGCACCGAGGCCATCCGCATCGCCACCGACGTGGAGCGTCGCGCGGCGGCGCGCCAGAGCCTGCCGGCCGATCGCGTCACGCCCCTGCTCACGATGCTCGAGGAGTTCCGGAACCTCGGCGGCCCGCTCTCGAGCTACTACCTCACCCGGGCCCACCTGGCCGAGGCCGCCGGCGACATGCCGGGCGCGGCGCGTGAGATGCTCGCGGCGGCCGACGCCGACCCGACGTGGGAGCGCCCGGCCAAGGAACTGGTGGAGAAGTACTCGCGGTTCGTGGGGTGGGGACGCGCCAAGCTCGCCTACCGACGGCACGTCGAGCGCGACCCCTACGACGGCCGGCGCGTGGCGGCCCTGGCCAACTACCACGCCACGTGGAGCGGCAGCCCCGTCGAGGCGCTGCGGCTGTGCCGGCACCTCAAAGAGATGGGCAGCGCCGACTACGACCGCGACACCGAGGCCGCCGCGCTGGGGACGCTGGGCGACGACCGGCGGCGGTTCGAGATTCAGTACACCGGTGGCCGGCCGTTCGGGGCGACGTGGCGGTACGTGCGGGCGTACGACGAGACGCGCGCCAGCGCGCTGGCGAGCGAGCCGGCGTCGATCCGCATCGACGACGAATCGGCGGTGGCGTCGATCCGGCGTGAGGGCCGGCCGCTGGTGCGCGTGGCGTACCACCCGTTGTCGGGCGACCCGCTGTGGCGCGAGATCGGGCCGGCGCGTGTCGAGGCGGCGTACGACGAGTTCGGCGACCGGATGACGTCGCTGCGCCTGGTGGGCGGGCCGGAGTGCCGCGTCGCCTACGACCCGCGGGACCCGCAGCGCCGCATCTCGGGCATCGCGCTCGACGGGGTGGGCGTGCTCAACGTTTCGTACGATGCACAGGGCAACGACGTGTACGACACGCGCCCGGACCCCGCCTCGGGTCTGGACGCCAAGGCGGCCACCGCTCGCATCAAGAGCGTCTACTTCGACCTGATCAACGCGCTGAACGGCAAGGATCTGGTGGCGGTGGTCGAGCTGCTGCCGCGCGACCCGGCCGTGGGCGAGCTGGAGCGGCGCTGGCGCGAGGCGCACGCCGCCGCCGAGGCCGACAAGTCGCCCGACAACGTGCGGGCGGACTGGAACGCCCGCCTGGCGCTGGCGTCGGCCATGATCGAACGCATCGCGGCGGACCCGCGCTACCTGGCCGAGGGGGGCGAGCACGCGGCGGTCGTCTTCGATCAGGCCCGCGACTGGAACAACGAGGAGGGCGTGCGGTTCGCGGTGCGGGCCCTGCTGCTCAAGCACCGCCTGGTGATCGACGCGTACCCCGACGGTGTGCCGGCGACCCCGCTGCCGGGGCTCAGCCGGGGCGAATGGGATAGCTGGCTCGTGTGGCGCGGCTGGCTGACCGGCGCCGTGCCGGAGTGGGGCGAGCGGGTGCGGGAACTGGTCGAGGCGGCCCGGCGCGTGGAGCAGCAGGAGCCGCTGCTGGCCGAGTCGGGCCAGTGGCTGCCGCGCAGCGATCTGGTGAACCAGGGCTTCTGGCGGCGGCACCCGGCGGCGAGCATCCTGCCGCGGGCGCTGGGCGACCGGGTGACGTTCGACGCGGCGCTGGTGCGGTTCAACGACGACCGGGACCTGGTGGTGGGCACGTCGGCCGGGCTGGCTGTGCTGCGCCGGGGGTTCTGGCAGTGGTACGGGTTCGACGAGCGGATGAACCGATTCAGCGCGTCGATGGACCCGGCGGAAGTGAAGGCGTCGTCGGCGGTGCTGTCGCTGTCGCAGGACCACTTCGGCGTGCTGTGGATCGGCACGGCCAACGGACTGGTGCGGATGGCGGGGGACTACGAGGGTCCGGTGCAGCGGTACGTCACGCCGTACGACGGGCTGCCGGTGCCGCGGGTGGACCGCGTGTCGGCGTACAACGGCTGCGCCGTCGCGGGCACGGGGCGCGGGCTGCGGATCTTCGGGAGCGGGCTGCCGCCGCTGCCGGGCGCGCTCAGCCGGGCTTCGGTCACGTTCACGCGCGAGTTCGACGTGACATTCGACGTGCGGCCCGTGGACTTCGACAAGCTCGCGGCGGACCTGGAGATCGGCTCGGAGCGGTTCGACGACGGCCTCCGGGCCGAGGTCGAGGACGGCGCGACGCGCCAACCGTCGGCCGAGGCCGACGCGGCGCTGGCGTCGCTCCTGCGCTCGCTGGGCTCGCCCCGCACCGCCGGCAAGAGCGATGCCGAACTGGCGGCCTGGCTGCGGGACGGGTACGTCGGCGCCAAGCCGGTCGAACGGCTGCGGCGCACGCTGCTGGTCGGCTCGTCGGCGGGCGTGCACGCGATGACGGGGCGCGAGTGGGTCCGGCTGAGCGACGAGCCGGCCGACGACGCGGTGTGGGAGGTGGCGCCGAGCCGCCTGTGGCTGCTGCGCGACCGCGCGCTGCTGACCATGCGCTGGAACGGCAAGGGCGAAGCCTCCGCCCCGCAGCGCGTGGGCGGCCAGCAGGAGCTCCGCAGCGCCGGCCGCCTGCACGGCCTTCAGATCTGCTTCTTCCGTTCGCCGTCGCGGGCGCGGGACGTGGGCGTAGGCGTGCTCTCGGACGCGGGCCTGCTCGTCTACTTCAACGGCCATTTCGAGACGTTCAACCTGCCGCAGGGGCTCAGCGACCGACGGCCGATCGTGCGCCGGCTCACGACCTACGGCAAGGCCTGGAACGTGATCACGTCCGAGGGCGTGTTCATGTTCGACGACGAGAACGTGCAGCGGCACCTGCGCGGGCGCGTGCACGACCTGGCGTTCAACCCCGCCGACGGCCGGACGTTCGTCGCCTGGGGCGACTCGCTGGGATGCGTCGATCGCGACCGACCCGAGACGGTGCGCGAACTGGGCGCGCTCAAGGCCCAGCGCCTGGCCCTCGACGGCGCCGGCGGCGTCGTCACCCACGACGGGTTCAAGGTGGTGCGGTTCGCACCCGGGTCCGATGCGCCGCAGACGCTGTTCGACGCGACGCCCACCGTGCCGGAAGACGCCCGCCCGCTGGTGTTCAACCCGTCGATCCTCGCCCTGACCATCGACAGCAAGGGGCGCGTCTGGGCCGCCAGCGGTCCGAGCCTGTTCTGCTGGACGCCCCCCGTCGCGGGCGCAGCGCCGGCGCCGGCGAAGCAGTACAGCATGTTCGTCGACGCCAGGGCGTTCCCGAGCCAGTCGACGTACATCGTCAACGTGCTGGAGCTCAGCGGTCAGATCTACGCCGTCGCCAGCAACGAATCGCCCCGGCGCTACCGCTTCGTGCCGCTGGACGGGGGCGTGCTGAAGCTCGAGGGCGACGCGTTCAAGCGTCTGGGCGACGAGCTGGAGGCCGCGGACTTCTTCACCTCGGTCACCAAGGTGGACGAGGAAACGACGGTGCTCGGTTCGGCGGCGGGCTTCGGCCTGCTGCGCTCCGGCAGCCTGAAGAGCTTCGAGGACCTGGGCAACTCGTCGTACCGCCGGCTGCGCCAGCGGCCCATGACGCTCTGGCTCGGCACGCGCGGCGCGAACATCGGCGATGTGTGGCTGTTCGGCTCGTCCGGCGGCGTCGCGGCGTTCCGCCGGGGCCAGTGGTTCTACCCCGACCGGCTCAACTGGATGCTGCCCGACCAGCACCTGGCGGCGTTCGGCGCGCGCCACGTGCACGCCGTATCGACCGACGGGGCCGGGCGCATCTACGTCGGCACCGACCGGGGCCTGACCGTCTACGACCCGGGTGGCGGCGACCCGACGAGCTTCCTGGTCTCCAACGGTTTCGAGGACCAGGCCTTCGACATCGTCAACGAGCGCCGCCAGCGCGAGATGCGCGACCTGCTGTACGGCACGCTCGAACGTTCGCCCGGCGTCGATCCGCAGGTCAAGTCGGCCGTCGCCCTTCGCCGCGAGATCGACCGGCTGCAGCAGGACCTGGACTTCGCGGCGGGCGTCGGCCCGACGCGCGGCGCCGGCGCCGCCGAGGCCGCGGAAGCCGATTCGGTCACCGTCGCGGAGCTGCGCGAGCAGCTCAAGGCCAAGCAGGCGCAGCTCCTGGCCGAGGTGGGCAAACTGCGGGCCCGGTTCCCGGAGCTCATGGAGTCGCTGAAGATCAACCCGCGCGACCTGGCGCTCAAGCGCGAGCGGCTGCCCGAGAACATCGTGCTGGTGCAGTACATCGCGTCGGCCAACGACCTGAACATCCTGCTGAGCTCGCGCCAGCTCAACGAGATCATCAAGGTGAAGGTGTCGCAGGAGGAGCTGTCGCGTCGCGTGCTCGGCGTGGTCGAGTCGCTGCGCCGCCCGCCCGAGCAGGGCCAGCGCTACGAGCAGGACGTGCGCGAAACGCAGCTGGAGCTGTCGTGGCTGTACGAGCAGCTGCTGCGGCCGATCGAGCAGTACCTGCCCGAGAACGCGCGCGTGCTTGTGATCCCGGACCGGTGCTTCGCGGCGCTGCCGATGGGATCGCTGATCCGCCTGACGGCGGACAAGGAGCACTTCGACTACGCCGCGGAGCGTTTCATGCTCGGCGTGCTGCACACGCCGGAGCAGTTGCAGGCCGCCCTGGATCGCGGGGCCGGGAAGACGGACGGGGCGATGATCCTGGCCGACCCCGACGGCACGCTGCCCGAAGCCCGCAAGGAAGCGGCGGAGGTGAGCGGGTTGCTCAAGACTGGCGGCGAGCCGCTGCTCGGCGAGCGCGCCACTGTGGAAGCCGTCGAGGCCGCGGCACGGACGGTGCGGATCCTGCACCTGGCGACGCACGCCGTTCTGAACGGTCAGCGGCCGGAGAAATCGTACCTGGTGCTGGCCGGCGGGCGCAACTTGGACATGACCGCGTGCATGACGCTGCCGTTCGACGGCACGCGTCTGGTCGTGCTGTCGGCGTGCCAGACGGGCGTGGGCTCGGTGAGCCTGGAGTTCGACACGCTGGCCAACGCCTTTGGCGTCGCGGGCGTGACGACCACGGTGGCCAGTTACTGGCGCGTGGGCGACGAAGCGACGCACCGGCTCATCGCCGGCTTCTACAAGCACCTGGCCGAGGGCAAGGATGCGGTCGAGTCCCTGGCGCTGGCCCAGCGGGCGATGATCAACGGGGAACAGGGCTTCCGCTCGCCGCGAGCCTGGGCCGGATTCGCCGTGTTCGGCAAGCCGTGAGAGCCCTCGGGCGTCCGACCCGCCAGCGGTTCGGACACCGTCAGGTGAACACGACCGCGTTCGACGACACCAACGATCCAACGTGAACCTCCGCCGCTCGCACACAACGCCCCGCAACCGTCGCACCGCGCCAGCGGCGCGCCTGCTGGCACTGGCGCTGGCGGCCGGAGCCGGAGGGCCGGCGGCGTGGGCAAGCCCCGCGTGGGGCGCGCAACCGGCGGCGCCCGCGCCCGCGGCCGGACTGATCGATGACGTGGACGAACTGAACAGTCGGGCCGGCGCGCTGGCCGCGCAGCGCCGACACGCCGAGGCTTTGGCGCTGTTCGACCGGGCGATCGACCTTCAGCGCGCCCGCGAGCCGCAGGGCCGGGCGATGGCGCTGCTGCTGAGCAACTCGGCGCAGTCGCTGCGCGAACTGGGGCGACTCGACGAGTCGCTGGCGCGACTGGACGCGGCCGAGGCGATCTACGCCGGCGCCCGGCCGTTCACGATGGGCTTCAGCAGCGCCGAGAAGGCGGCGCACGAGCGCGGGGCGACGCTGTACCGCATGGGCGGCACGCTGGCGGCGCGCCAGCGGCACCACGACGCGGTGCGGGCGCTGACCGAAGCGCTGCGGCTGTTCCGGGACGTGCCGGGGGCGCTGGTGGAGCAGGCCGACTGCCTGGCGGCGATCGGTCGCTCGCAGGCGTCGGCGGAGCCGGAGCTGCGCGAGGTCGCGGTGCTGTCGCTGGAAGAGGCCGTGGGGCTGTACGAGCAGGCGGGGGCGAACACCCCGACGTACGCGCAGGCGCTGGCGTCGCTGGGTGAACTGCTGCGCGATCTCAAGCGACTGCCGGAGGCCGCGACGCGCCTGCTGCAGGCGGTGCGGGCCGACTGGCGGTTCGCCACCGAGGCGCTCCCGTTGATGACCGAGGATCAGCGGCAGTTCCTGCAGCTGGCGGTGGGGGCCTCGGCGGACCCGCTGTACGCGCTGGCGTTCGCGGCCGGTTCGGGCGACGCCTCGGCGGGGCTGGAAGGGGCGCTGCTGGCCAAGGGCATGCTGCACGAGTCGGCGCTGCTGGAGCGGCGGGCGCTGCTGACGGGCGCGACCGAACAGACGCGGGCGCTCTGGCGGCAGCAGGCGGAGCTCCGCTCGCGCCTGGCCGCGATGGCCCTGGAGCCGGCGCTGCAGCCGCTGTCGCTGACGCCCGACGACGGCACGACGCGCCAGCAGCAGATGCAGGCGCTGCGCGACCGTATCGCCGAGCTCGACGGGCTCCTGCGGCAGGACGACGTGGCGGGTCCGGCGCTGCGGTCGGCGCGCCTGGAGCCGGTGCCGGCGGCGCGACTGGCAGGAACGCTGCGCCCCGGGCAGGCGCTGCTGGAGTACGTGCGCTACCGCCCCGGCGCCGGGGCCCCCGGCAACGACCGCTACGGCGTGTTCGTGCTGCGCGCTGGCGCCGCGCCCGTCGCCGTGGACCTCGGCCCGGCCGAGCCGATCGACCGGGCCATCGGCGCGTACCGCGCGCAGCTCGAGCAGGACATTAAGCGCTTCAGCGGCGTCGCGCCCAGCAACCCCCAGGTGCGTCGGGCCGAGAAGGCCCTGGCCGACCTGGGCGCAGCGCTTCGGACGCTGATCCTCGACCCGGCCCTCCCGGCGGCGGGCGACGCCGCCCGCTGGTACATCTCGCCCGACGACGCCATCGGCCTGGTGCCGTTCGAGGCCCTGCCGGCCGACTCAGCCGAAGGCGCCGTGACCTACCAGGTGGAATCGCGCCGGTTTGTCTACCTCGCGACGTCGCGCGACCTGCTGCGCGCCGGCGATGGGGCCCACGCGGCCCCGGGCGGGCGGGCCTTGCTCATCGGCAACCCCAGTTTCGGCGTGTCGGCGCGGGGCGCGCCGCAGCCGCCGCGGGCCTGCCGCCGCCGCCGGAGGACGCGCCGCCGCCGGCGGGCGGCACCGGGTCGGGTGAAGCGGGCGGGCAGACCATGGGCTCGGGCCCCGGCGAGCGCACGGTGGATGTGCCCGAGTTCTCGCCACTGCCGGACACCGGGCGATTCCTGGACACGATCCGCCCCTGGCTGGAGCAGCGCGGGTTCGCGGTCGAGTCACGCACCGGCGACGCGGCGACGGAGGAAGCGGTGCAGGGTGCCGGCGGTGCGCGCCTGGTGCAGTTCGCGACGCACGGGTACTTCACCGGCAGCTCGCGCGAACTCCGGGCGACGGGCGCGGGCGTTTCGGGCTATGTGCGTTCGATGCTGATCCTGGCGGGGGCGAACCGGCGCGACCAGCCGCGGGTATGGGTGCGCACGGGCGATGCGCTGCTGACGCCGACCGAAGCGGCTGCCCGGGGCCTGACCGCCGAGCAAATCGCCGCGGGCCGCACGGAGGTAAGCAACGGTCTGTTGACGGCGCTGGAGGTGCTGGGCATGGACCTGTCGGGCACGGAGCTGGTGGGCCTGACGGCGTGCGAGACCGGGCTGGGCGAAACGACGGCGGGCGAGGGCGTGATCGGACTGCGTCGGGCGTTCCTGCTGGCGGGGGCGCGGTCGGTGGTGATGAGTCTGTGGGAGGTGCCGCTGGCCGAGACGATGGCGCTGCACGAGCGGTTCTACCGCGGGTGGCTGGCCGATGGGCAGGGCCGGTTCGAGGCGTTCGCGTCGGCTCGGGCGGCGGCGCTGGCCGAGGCTCGCACGCAGCGCAACGGCGCAGCGCACCCGTTCTACTGGGCGGGGTTCATCTACGCGGGCGACCCGGGCGATGCGCCCCCGACGGCGCCGGCACGCTGAACGCGCCGGCGCCGGGCGCAAAAAAACCCCCGGGCAGGGCCCGGGGGTGTGATCGGGTGATGCTGTCGGCGTGCGATCCGGCTCAGCAACCCTGGAAGAACAGCACGATGAACGCGTCGAAGTCAACGCCGGTGATGAACCCGTCCGGCGTGAACTCCTGCGTGCTCTGGTCGGCGATGTCGGCGATCTGGACGCCGGCGAAGCTGACGAACTCGGTGAAGAAAGCCTGGACGTAGGCGTCGAAGTCGGTGCCGGTGATGAAGCCGTCGGGGCCGGCGTTGAGGTTCGAGTCGCCTTCGGTTGCGATGTCCGCGGGGTTGCAGCCGGCGGGGCGCAGCACGACGTACTGCTTGCCGGGGAAGGCGGTGTTGACGTCGAAGTTGATGCCGCTGGTGCTGGTGTAGCTGCCCATGTTGTCCGGGTTCGAAGGGGGATCGCCCAGCACCTGGTTGGACGGGTAGGACGCGTCCTCGCTGGTGATGAAGCCGGCGACGCGGATGGCGCTGCGGCCGTCCCAGCCGAGCTCGCGCAGATCAACCGAGATCTCGATGCCGGTGCTGACGGCCAGCGCGGCGGCCTGGTCGGCGGCGCTGCCGGTGACGCCGGCGATGTTGCTGTTGTTGATGGACAGCGAGATCAGGCCGGGGGTGCCGACGAGCGGGTCAGGGCTGGTCGGGGTGTTGAACGGAGGGAAGTAGTTGGGGCCGGTCTGCGGGAAGACGAGCTTGTCGCTGGCGTCACGCGGGCCGAAGGAGGTGTAGATGTTGTCTGTGGAGCCGTCGGCGGCCTGGATGTCGGGGTCAACGGTGGGGGTGGAGCCGTCGTTGGGGTTGAAGCCGCGGAACGTGACGGGGTTGTAGTTGGGGTTGTTCTTGGGGCCACCGTCGTAGCCGCCGTAGTCGAGGTGGTAGGAGCTGAACGGGACCTTGCGCGGACCGGCGGTGCGGAGCACCGCGCAGTCGAGGACCTGGTTGACCGGGCCGGCGGCGTTGTTGTTCTTGACGCTCATCCAGTAGTCTGCCTCGAAGCCGGCGTCGAACGTCAGGCCGCCCGTGGCCGGGATGGCGGTCAGGTTGGGGCCCATGCGGTTGAGGTTGCCGAACGAGATGTCAACGTTGTCGGCTCGCAGCGTGCCCTGGCCGCCGGGCGCGACGTCGAAGAAGAGGTTGAGCTTGTTGCCGGAGTTGGTGTTGCCGCCGCCGAAGCCGGTCTCGAGGTTGCCGGTGACGATGAGGTAGAGGCGGTTGTTGGTGGTATCGATGTAGGAGTAGAGGGCGTCGAGTTCCGAGCCGTTGGCCGTGTCGGCGTTGCCCGCGGGGGGCGGGCAGGGGCCGTCAACGCCGGCGATGTTGGAGTTGTTCATCGCGCCGGCGATGTTGTCGGGGTTGCTGCCGCCGGTGAAGACGCCGCCGGGGCCGCCCGCGGCAACGCTGCCGGCGTACGAGCCCGGGCTCCCGATGGTGGCCGCGTCGAGGTAGAAGGTCCCGGCGAAGTTGTTGGGGCCGAACCAGTAGTCGGCATCGAAGCCGGGCTCGAAGGTCAGGCCCTGGAGGCGGTCGAAGGGGAAGCCGACGTTCTGGATGACGTTCTGGCCACCGGCGACGCTGTCGATGAAGATCTCGACCTTGTTGCCGTTGCCCTCAAAGTTGCCGGTGGCCAGCAGGTAGAGCGTGCCGCCGCTGACCACGGCGTAGAGGCCGTTGAGCTCGCTGCCGTTGGAGTTGGAGGGGCTGCCGTTGTTGGCGTTGCCAAAACCGGTGCGGTTGTTGTTGAGGGCGATGGGAACGCCGTACACGGCGTCCTTGGTCCCGTCGAGCGTCGGCGGGGTGGCGACGGTGACGTTGGTGGCGATCGTGGCCGACTGGGTGCCGGGGATCGTGGCGAGGTTCACGCCACTCAGCGTGCCGTTGAAGCCGCCCGAACCGTCGCCGCCGAGGTTGCCGGTGAAGGGCGTCAGTCCCGGCAGGAACTGGTTGGACGCATAGTCATGGCCGCCGCCGTTGATGAACACCACGATCTTGATGTCGCCCGTGGGGTTGCCGATGGCCGAGAGCGGGATGGCCATTTCCAGGCCCGTGGTCACCGCGGCGGGGTCGCTACCCGGCTGGGTGTTGTCGCAGGGCGTGGAGGCGTTGTCGCCGAAGCCTGTCGGCAGCGTGTTGACCCACTTGGCCGAACCGTACTGCGATTCCTTGGTCCCGTTGACCGTCAACGGCTGGGCGACCGACACCGTGGCGCCGGCGGCCAGAACGATCGCCGCGACGCACGGTACGCACGTGAGATTGGAACGCTTCATCGATGCTCCCTCGCGGCGTCGCGTCGGCCGCCGACAAGTCTCGAACCTCACGGTTCACCGGAGACCGTCACGACCGAAACAAATACCGCATTTCGCCATTCGGCGGACCAAATCTAACGCATCCCGCCGCCGCGCCAATCCACATCTGCGGCTTTCGTGGCTGATTTTGCAACACTGGAACCCCCTGAATCGGGATGGGTGGCGAATCGCGGCGTGAAAACAGGTAATTCTGGTCGATTCACCGCGCCCCGGGTGATTCCGCGATCCAGAACCGGCCGTCCCGGGGCGCGATGGTGCGATCGTCCCGGGGCGGGCGAAGATCGGCTGGAAGGGATGCCGGGTCGATGGCCAGGGGCGTATCGCCGCGATTGAGCGCGACCAGCACCGAGCGGTCGTCGAGCCGGCGCGCAAACACCAGGACGTCGGGGTTGCCGCTGTCAAAGAACTGGACGAGCCCGAATCGCAGCAACGGTCCGAGGCGGGCGTCGAGACGCAAGCGGATCCACGCTCGCATGCGATCGCGGATCTGGGGCATGAGCGAGGCGTCGGGCGAGTCGTAGGGTCCGGCGTCGGGCCAGGGCACCGGGCGGCGGTTGTCGGGGTCGTCGCCGCCGTGCATGCCCCACTCGGTGCCGTAGTAGATCATCGGCGAACCCTGGTAGGCGGCGAGGAACGCGACGCCAAGCACGGCGCGGTCGTAGGCCTCCGGGCCGGGGCGCCCAAAGACGCCCCGGCGAGCCGCGGCCCCGTCGTAGGCCTCGGCGGGCCGATCGATCATGGTCACCAGCCGGGCCGTGTCGTGGGAGTCGAGCAGGTTGAACTGCACGAGCTCGGTGGCGGGGTGGTTCACCGCGGCGCGGCCGAGGGCCGTGGCCAGGGCGCCGGCGGCGTAGCGGCGGTCGCTGAGCCAGCGCACGACGGGCTCGGCGACGGGATAGTTCATCTGCCCGTCGAACGCGGCGCCGGCGAAGTAGTCGCGGGCGGGGAACCAGATCTCGCCGATGAGCAGCGCTTCGGGGTCGATGGCCTTGACGTGAGCGCGCCAATCACGCCAGAAGGGCAGGCCGAGGTCGGGGGCCACGTCGAGCCGCCAGCCGTCGCAGCCGCGGACGGGCGTTCCGTCGGCGCTGCGGGGTCGCATCCAGCGCTCGGTGACGGCCATGACGTGCCGCTTGACGGGCGGGACAAGATCGCCGTCGATCTGTCGGAACGCGGGCAGCCCGCCGTTGCGACGGTCCCAGCCGCGCCAACCGATCAGCTGTCCGGGCCGGAAGGGGCGCTGCCCCGCCACCGTTTCGCGGCCCGAGGCCAGAACGGCGTCGAACCACGATGCAAATGGGGAGCCGGAGCCGCTGCGGACCAGGTCCTCGAAGGCCCAGAACCTGGTGCCGGTGTGGTTCCAGACACCGTCGAGCACCAGACGCATCCTGCGGCTGTGCACTGCGGGCAGGAACTGGTCGACGAACCACCGGTCGGCGGGGGTCCAGGTCCAGGTCGCGGGGTCCTCGGTCTCGCCGGGCTCGTGCCAGCGCGGGGTGCCGGCGCCGGGCGGGCCGGCGAAGGCGTCGTCGATGTGCCGGAAGTCGGCGGCGTCGTACTTGTGGAGGCTGGGCGCGCGGAAGATGGGGGTGAGGTAGATGCCCTCGACGCCCAGGTCGTGGAGCTCGTCGAGCCGCTGGATCACGCCCTGAAGATCGCCGCCGAAGCGGCGCTGAAAAATGACGTTGGACCAGGCGCCTGAGCGGGACACCACTCGACCCGCGTTGCCCTCGCCGGCCTCGGCCATGGCCCAGGCGGACTCGACTTCGTCAACGCTGACGCGTCCCCAGGGGCTGTTCCACGCCAGCAGCTTGGAGTCGGGGTGGCGCGGGTCGTTGCCCGGCTCGCCGTTGCGGTACCGCTCGGGCATGATCTGGTACCACACCATGCCCTTGGCCCAATCGGGGGTGCGGTGCGCCGGGTCGGGCGCGGGGATCGACTCGAACGGGCCGAGCCGGCCGGCGCCGCCCGGGCCGGACCATTCGACGTGCCATCGCGCCGACGCGCCGAGGCCGGACAGTCGCGCGCGCAGCGCGGGCGTATGGCCGGCGGGCTCGTCCGACCAGCCGGGGGCCGGGACAAGCGGGATTCTCATGGGGCCCCCGAGGTGGCTCTCCACCACGAGCACACCTTCAGAATCCGGCGGGAGGCCGGAAACCGCCACTTCGGCCAGTCCGAGGCGATCGGACACCCCGATCCAGCGAGCCGAGGGCGGGTCGTGGCGGACGTGGCCGACGTGGCGGAAGTCGGCCAGAGCCTGGCGCGAACCGTGGAGCGTCACGGTCGACACCAGGGCCAGGAGCCACGCGCCCCCCCACCGAACGCCGACCTGCCCACCCGACCCGGCGGTCGAACACATGAAGGGGATCCGTGAGAAACCCGGGGGGAGTGGACGGACGGTCCGGCCCGGCGTCCCGGAGCGTGTACATTATAGAGCTTGTCGTGGGGGCTCTCCCGCCCGCGTCCGGGCAGTGTGGCTCGGGATCGTTGCGGACTCATTTGTTGCAGGAGTCTGTTCATGAGAGTTTGTCGCCGGATCGTGACGCGGGCGTTCACGCTGATCGAGTTGCTGGTGGTGATCGCGATCATCGCGTTGCTGGTGGGGATCCTGCTTCCGGCGCTGGCCAGCGCGCGGGCCAATGCACGCCAGGCGGCCTGCCTGAGCAACGTGCGGCAGATGGGCCTGGCGATGACGCAGTACGCCAACGATTTCAAGTCGTGGTACCCGCTGGTGCCATTCACGGCGGCGGCGCGGGCGGCGTTCACGAACCCCAACCCGGCGTCGAGGTACCTGGACTTTCAGTACGTGATCGGCGGAGTGGCGGGGCTGTTCAGTCTGTATCAGAACCCCGACGGGGGCGAGGGGGCGCCCACGGGCGACTTCGGCTACGTGGTGGGCGGCACGCCCGGGGTGCAGCAGTACGCCGACGGGAACCGCAACCCGATCATGGGCGGGTACCTGGACGGCTTCGGGCTCCTGGTGTGCAACAACGACCGCGAGGACCGGGTGAGCGTGAACAACGGCTCGTACACCCCGTCGTCGGCGATCGCGCTGCCCTCGGCCAAGCCGCGGATCCCCGAGATCCCGGCGACCACGTTCCGGATCGCCCAGTACAACATCTCCTACCTGTACATCGCGGGGTTCAAGACCGACGAGGCGAACATCCTGAAGCCGGCGCCGCTGTGGGGCGACGAGACCAACGCGCCGGATCTGTCGACGCGGGCGTGGTACTACGGCGCGCAGGACCGGCCCGCCGGCGAGAACATCCGCCCGGGCTACTACTACCGCTGGGACAACCACAAGGACGGAGCGAACTTCGTCTTCACCGACGGGCACGGCGACTTCCTGAAGGGCAACGTGCAGGAGACGTTCTTCTCCCCGCCGGCGCAGAGCACCAACAGCCAGTCCGTGAACGTCATCGATCAGTTCCGCAGCAACCGGCTGCAGACGATCGACTGACCCAGCGCGCCCGCCGAGCACCGCCGGTACACTCCCGACCTCGTGCCGCCCGAAGCGCAGGACCAACCCGCCCACGCCGTCGCCCCCGCTCGCGCCGAAACCGGCGCGCGGGCGAGATCGTCGCGCCCGTGGTGGCTGCGGCTGATTGAGGTGCAGGAGGTCGGGTTGCTGCTGGTGGTGGGGCTGTTCGTCGCCGGCCTGACGCTGGCGACGCCCTGGATCCCGCGCCCGGAGCGCAGCGAGGTGCCCGCGGGCGCGGCGGTGACCGAGCGCCAGGGCGTGATCACGGTAACGTCGCCCGGGGGCGGCGTTGACACCTACCGCCACGCCGACGGCTGGCGCGTCACCGAGCGGCTGGGGCGCGCGTTCCTGGAGCGTCGCGAGCGCATCGAGGTGCCGGCCGGGGCCGTCGTGACCGAGATCCCGGCGGGCTTCCGCGTGGTGGCCCCCGGCAAGGCCGACATGCTGCTTCCCGCGGCCGACGGCTGGGAAGCGGCCGGCGAGGGCGGGGTGGCCGAGGTGCGCCGCACGACCATCACCGGCGACACCGAGCGGCACCGCGCCGAGGGGCCCGTACGGATCGAGGCGGTGCGCCCGGCGTACGTGGTGGAGACTCCGGGCGCGGACCGGCGCGTCTACCCCACCGACGACGGGTGGCAGTTCGTCGAGACGGCCGACGGGCGTCGGACGATCGAGCGCGACCCGCGGGTCAACAAGTTCCTGAACAAGGACAATCTCAGCCTGGTCGCCACCGCCGCGTCGTTCATCGCGATCATGGCCGTGGGGATGACGTTCATCATCATCCTGGGCGGCATCGACCTGTCGGTGGGGGCGACGTACGCGCTGGCGGCGGTGGTCGGCGCCTCGGTGCTGCGGAGCGCCGCGGGCGGGGGCGACGTGTCGGGGTGGCTGGCGGTGCCGATGGGGCTCGCGGCGTGCTGCGGGGTGGGCGCGCTGTGCGGGTTCATCAACGGCAGCGCGACGGTCGGGCTGAAGGTCCACCCGTTCATCATCACGCTGGGGGGCATGGCGGTGTACCGCGGGGTGGCCTTCGTGATCAGCCATGGGCTGTCGATCACGGGCTTCCCGCCGGCGTACCAGGGGACCATCCGCGCGACGGTCGGGGGCATCAACCCCCTGCCCATGCTGGTGATGCTGCTGGTGGGGCTTGCCGGGGCCTTTGTCGCCGCGCGCACCGTCTTCGGGCGGCGCACCTTCGCCATCGGCGGCAACGAGACGGCGGCCCGGTACGCGGGCATACCCGTCGGCCGCACCAAGATCCTGCTCTTTACGCTCTGCGGCGCCATGGCCGGCCTGTCGGCCGCCATGGCCCTGGGGTACTACGGCGCCGGCTCCTCCGCCGACGGCACCGGCTACGAGCTAGACGTGATCGCCGCGGCGGTCGTGGGCGGGGCGTCGCTGTCGGGCGGGCGGGGCTCGGCCCTCGGGGCCGTGCTGGGGGCGCTGATCATCCAGCTGATCAACAACGGCTTTGACGTGCTGGGGATCGACTCGAACTACCGCCAGATCGTCATCGGCCTGGCGATCGTGCTGGCGGTTGTGGTCGATCAGGCCAAGCAGCGGGTGCTGGCCCGCCGCCGGTAGAATCGGGCCGGTCGCGGCGGCCCGGCGTTCGGGTTCCGGCCGCCGGCCCTGCCCGCGTGCGTCCGCTCGGCCGGGGCACGCGAAGACAACTGCAACCCCGATCCCCGAGGAGATTCCGGTATGTCCTTCGCCCGCACAGGTCTGTTCGCCCTCGCCGCGGTGCTGGCCACCGCCGCCGCCGTCATCGGCGCGTCGTCTCAACCCGCCGGCAAGGCCCCGGCCAAGCCCGCCAAGAAGTCGTACGTGATCGGCCTCGTGGCCAAGAGCAACTCCAACCCCGTGTTCATCGCCGCCCGCACGGGCGCGAACGACGCAGCGAAGGAAATCGGCAAGCAGTACGGCATCGAGATCAAGATCGACTGGCGCACGCCGGTGAGCGAGGACGGCCAGAAGCAGGCCGAGTTTATCGAGCAACTGGTCGCGGCCGGGGCCGACGGCATCGCCGTGAGCGCTTCGGACGCGGCCAAGCTCAAGACCGCCATCGACGCGGCGGACGCCAAGGGCGTGCCCGTCGCCACGTTCGACTCGGACGTGCCGGGCTCCAAGCGTTTCGCCTACTACGGCACCGACGACTTCGCGTGCGGGCAGCAGGTCGCGGCGGAGCTGGCCAAGGCCATGGGCGGCAAGGGGACCGTCGCGATCCTGGCGGGCAACCCCAACGCGCCCAACCTTCAGTCGCGTGTGCGCGGCGTGAAGGATGGCCTGGCGAAGTTCGCGGACATCAAAGTCCTGGACACGTACTACCACCCCGAGACGCCGCAGGACGCGGTGTCCAAGGTCGAGCAGGTGATGGCGGCGAACCCGCAGATCACCGGCTGGGCGATGGTGGGCGGCTGGCCGCTGTTCACCAAGAACGGGCTGGACAAGGTGGCCGGGAAGGCCAAGGTCGTCGCGGTCGACGCGCTGCCCGCCCAGTTGGAGTATCTGCGCAACGGCCAGTGCGAGGTGCTGCTGGGCCAGAAGGTCTACGAGTGGGGCTACGAGTCGGTCCGGCTGATCATGGACCGGCTGATCAAGGGTGAGTCGCCCAAGGACCCGGTGATCAAGGCCGAGCTGGTGCCGGTGACCAAGGCCAACGCCGACGAGTACGGCAAGAACTGGGACAAGTGGCTGGGCAACAGCGGCAAGAAGTGACCCGGCCGGTCAACCCGAGGATTCTCCCGCGGCCCGCTCGCATGAGCGGGCCGCGTTCTTTTCCGAACCGCCGGGCCCCCCTGGCGGTACACTGGGCGGGCGGGGCGCTGCGCCGATCGCGGGGGCACCAGGGATTCCAATATGCTGCTGATCACCACACTCGTCTCGGTCCTGACCGCACACGCGTCGACGGCTCCGCCGCGCGAACCGTGGCACGAGCAGGGTGAGGCCATGGCCGCCAGGGCCGTCGAGTTCCTCCGCGCCCGCCAGGATTCGGCCACCGGCGGATGGTCGGTGCCGCCGAAGGATTCGGGCCGACCCAACCTCCCGGCGATCACGGCGCTGGCGCTGCGCGGCATGATGCAGCAGCCGGGGGTGGACGCGAAAGACCCGGCCGTGACCGCGGCGGTGCGCTACATCCTGTCGTTCGCCAAGCCGGACGGCGGCATCTACGACGGCATGCTCCCGTCGTACAACACGGCGATCTGCCTCTCGGCCCTGGCGCACGTCGACACGCCCGAAGCACGCAAGGCCATCGGCCCGGCGCAGGAGTTCCTGAAGCGCTCCCAGTGGGGAACGACCGAGCCGGTCGGCGTCGGCGGTGCGGGGGGCAAGGAAGCGCCGACGGTCGTGGACGAGAAGCACCCGTTCTACGGCGGCCTGGGCTACGGCAACCGGGGCCGGCCCGACCTGTCGAACCTCGCCTTCGCGATCGAGGCGTGGCGCGAATCGGGCCTGCCGGTGGACGACCCGGCGTTCAAGCGGGCGATCGTCTTCCTGGAGCGGTGCCAGATGATCGAGACCGCCGGGGGCACGACGGTCAACCCCATGCCGTACGCCAAGGGCTCGCGCCAGGGCGGGTTCATCTACGCGACGGCCGAGAACGACAAGACCATCGGCCAGGGCCAGTCGTTCGCGGGCACGATCGAGGAGTCCATGGACGACGGCTCGAAGGTCAGCAGGCTTCGGGCCTACGGCTCGATGACCTACGCCGGCTTCAAGTCGTACATCTACGCCGGCCTGTCGCGCAGCGACCCGCGCGTGCAGGCGGCGCTCGGCTGGATGAGCCGCAACTACACGCTGCTGGAGAACCCGCACATGGGCTCCGACGGCTACTACTACTTCCTGGTGATGTTCGGCCGTGCCATGGCCGCCAGCGAACTCGATCTGCTCCCCGTGACCGAGCGCGCCCCGCTCCGCGCTTCGCTGCTGCTGACACCCCAGGGCGACAAGGCGCCCGCCGACGCCGCCGGGGTCGCGGCGCTCCTGAAGGACCGGGGCGTGCCGGCGCAGGCGATCGTGGCCCGGGCCCACTCGTACATCGCGTACTACGCCGATGAAGCGGGCGCCGACAAGGCCCGGCAGGCACTGGCCTCGGCCCCGCTCATCATCGACCGCACCGACACCACCCGCGTCGGCGCTTCGGCCGATTGGCGCAAGGACCTCGTCGAGCACCTGGCGCTGCTGCAGAATCCCGACGGCTCCTTCAAGTCCCTCGACGACCGGTGGATGGAGAACGACCCGTCGCTCGTGACCTCGTACGCGCTGGTCGCGCTGCAGAGCGCCCTGCGCCCGGCCAACCCCGCTCACCCGTGACCACGCTCCCCGTCGTTGCCGGCCGCTGGCTGGCCGCG
>JAHCJH010000036.1 GCA_026126345.1 Phycisphaeraceae bacterium
CCACGACCGGCGGCGGCAACGGGCTGCTCACCGAGCGCCGCGTATACCCCGACGGATTGCAGTCGTCCTCCAGTCCGTATCGTGCCTGGCAGTTCAACTACGATGCGCGCGATCGCTTGAACGGCGTGTTGTCGCCGGAGCCCCCGCACGCGCTCCGCTCCGTGGACAACCTGGGCCGCGAACTGGCTGTCGGCCTGTACGACTGGCCCGGCAACACGTTCCCCTCCAACCTTGACCCCGAGATCAACTCCGATCGTCGCATTGAATTGTTCAAGCAGCAGTACGACCCTCTCGGCAGAGTCTGGCGGAACACGCGATGGGGGCTGAACAACACCGGCACGTCCGACAGCAGCGCGGTATTGCACACCGATCTCTGGTACGGCCCGCACGGAAACGTCGTGCTCAGCGCCGGCGAGACGATCCAGAAGTACGCGTACGACCGCGCCTGCCGATTGGTGACCTGCACCACGCTCGCCGGCACACCGGCCGACCAGACCAACGTACAGGCGCGAACGGTCAACGCCTCCGATATCGTGCTCCACGAGGCGCACTTCATCCGCAACGTCAACTCCGGGCACGTTCTGGCGGAGGTCGAGATTTCCCGGCACCCCCGCGCCAACTTCAGCGCCACGTCCCCTTCGTTCGTTGAGCCCGGCGGCGGCCCGCTCTGGACTCCCGTGCGTCAGCCCGGCGGCGGGCCCGGCGGCGGCCAGTTCACGATCCCGCACGACATCCCGGGCTTGATCTCGTTCAAGGCGTACTACCCCGACGAGTACGGAATCCCGCGCAAGATCTTCGACTACGGCAATCTGGGACTCGACAAGTCCTCCGGAACCGATCTGACCTACTGCGCCGGCCTCTGCGATGTGCCCGTACCGGACGAGCCGTTCCGTCTCTTCGAGCCCAAGGTTGATGAACGCCTCTGGTGGTGCGGCATCGCCAACTCACCGACGGCAAGTTCATCGGTGTACGAGTTCGACGACGCCGGCCGGCCGATTCGCCTGCTGGTGATCCCCAGGACGATCCCGACGAACTACGACCTCCCCGCCAACGAGCACACGTTCGACCGCGACCCGTGCGACGAGCTGGCGTCGAAGCTCGGCATCCGTTGGTTCTACTACCGAGGTCGGCAGGTCGAGACTCAGATCACGCCCATCCCCGAGAACGGAACCGGGTTCCCAACGCAGCGCATCATCTACCCGGACCAGATCACGAACTTCCCGTCGAATCTGGACGCCGAGATCCAGGACCTGTTCCCGGTCCCCCGTGTGCGCCGCAACGACCTTCCCGTCGCGATCATGGCCCCGGGCGCCGCCGACTCGCCCATCAACGGCTGGCCGCAAGCCATGAGCGCCGAGCACCTGTCCGCGGCCGATCCCGTCACGTGGATCGCGCGCAACGGCCTCGGTGAGCCCACCGCGTGGCGCAACCCCGCCGGGCACGAAACCCGCCTGCTGGACCTCGACAAGTACGGCCGCCCCCGCATGGCCTACTTCCATCCCAGCGTACCGACTTCCACGCCCAACGGACTGCCCGATGTGTACGACAAAGCGTTCCTGCTGGCCATGGAGTACCGCTGGGACGGCCAGCCCCTGCGCCTCCGCCGCTGGGATGATCTCGTTCCCGGCATCCCGCCCACGTCCCCGCCAAGCTCGGCTCCATCGAACGAAGTCCAATGGGACTACGACCGCTGGGGTCTGGTCAACCGCTACAGCGGTTCGCCCGAGGGCCCGGTCCCCGTTCCCCCCGGCGGCACCGAGCTGCAGTTCGAAAACAACCGCTGGCGCGGGCCCTCGAACGAGGGCACCCCCGGCGTGCCAACGCACACCTTCCCGGGCCAGCCGGGCCCGGTCCGCGGCTGGGACAACATCCGCCGGCTCAGCACCACGCTTCCCGGCATGTACAAGAGCGAAGGCAAGGCCCTCCCCCTGGGCATGGCCTACTTCACCGACCGAACTTCGCAACCCCTCTCGCCCATGAGCGAGCAAGGCATCGACGGCCTGATCGGGCGCCCGTCGGGCATTCACGAGAGCGGCAATCCAACGACCTCGATCGGCTTGACGCGGTACGCCTACCACGGCATCTACAAGCCCAGTTGGCGCGATTTCCCCGAGCCCCAGCTCGAGCGTCCGATCTACACGCCCGGCTTCTGGCCCGCGCCGCACGACACCACCGACTTCCCGTTCCACCCCGCCATCAAGCCCGTCAACGGCAATCGCACGCGATGGGAGGGCATCCGCCAGGACATCTGGCGTGAGAACCGCGACGGCCCGATCACGCCCGGCAACGAAAACGAGTTCGCCACCAAGCCCCCCAACCCGTGGATCTGGGTTGACTACGGCTATGACCCCAAGGCCGGCGGCGCCACCGGCGCGTTCAACACCGCCTCGTTGACCAGCCCCAGCCCGCACGACGGCGTCGACGGACGCATCCGCCGGATCAAGGACCGGGTCATGTCGCACCCCCCGGTCGACGGCTCCCCCGTCACCCTGCCCGACACGTCCCCGGCACCGGCTTCGACCAGCACCTCGGCTACGACTGCCGCGACCGGCTTATCTGGTGCTCGGTTGGCCTTCACCCCAGCGCTGGCAACTTCAGCAGCGACGCCGGCTCGGGCATGCTCAGCCGACCGAGTCCGGCACCAAGATCATTACGTTCATGCCCGCCAAGCCCGGCGCCGGCGCCTCCACTGTGGCCCTGAACACCTGCGCCGCCCTCGCCGCCCGCCAGCGCACCGCCGGCCCCAACGCCCCGGGCACCGTCGCTGTCGCCGCCGACCTGGGCACGCTGCTCAACCAGGCCGGCCGCGCCGCCGAGGCCGAGCCGGTGCTCCGCGAAGCGCTCAAGGGCTCCACCGTCGCCCACGGGCCCGACGCCAACCAGACCCTCTCGATCACCGGTGAACTCGCCCGCTGCCTCCGCGCCCAGCAGAAGTTCGCCGAGGCCGCCGACCTGCTCGGGCGCGTTGCCGACGGACGCGCCAGGCCCGCCGGCCCCGAGCACCCCGCCGCCCTGGTCGCCGGCGCCGCCTACGGCGCCGCCCTGCGCGACGCCGGCCGCCTCGACGACGCCGCCACGCGCCTCAACGGCGTGCTCGACTCCATGCGCCGAGTCTTCGGCGATGAGCACCCCGTCACCCTCGGCTGCTTCCGCGACCTGGCCCTCACCTACGCCGCCCAGAAGAAGTACGACCGCGCCGAGCCCATTCTCCTGGAGATGCACCGGCGCGCCGCCGCCCGCTACGGCGCCGCCAGCCGCATCGCCCACGCCATCGCCGCCGACCTCGCGGCCGTCTACACCCAGATGGGCCGGCCCGACGACGCCGCGGCGTGGGACGCCGAGTCCCGCCCCCGCGCCGGCCCGCCGCGACCGGGGAAGTAAGCCGCACCGCGCCGTGCCGCCGAGATGGCCGGGCCCGGCGGCCATCTCGGTGCCGCTGAACCCAAGCTCCGCCGCGGACACGAGTCCTGAACGCCCCGCGACCGCCGCGGCGACATCACCGGCGACGGCGAGATCAGCGAGAAGGACAGCCTGGAGTTCTACGGCTGGTACGACCCCGGGCAGTACCACAAGAGTTCCGGCACGCTTTCCTGCCGCGTGCCGGAGGGTCAGTACTCCGGCGGCAGCGGGTACATCGACAACCGGTTTGGCTGGGCGGGGTACCTGTGGGACCCGGTGCTGGAGCTGTACCACGTCCGCCACCGGGTGTACGACCCTGCCGACGGCCGCTGGCTGCAGCCGGACCCCATCGGCCACGCCGGCGGGTGGAACCTCTACGAGTACGGCGCGGGCGACTACGCGAACACGATCGATCCGTGGGGGTTGGAGGCATCAGCCGCCCACCTGCAGCAACTGCGGGACCGCAATACCCAGACGATCCTGGCGATGGTGCGTTCCGGACAGATGTCCCGGCAACGCGCCGAGGTGATGCTCCGCAACGGGCACAACCTCCGGGACGTGCAGGCAGAACTGGACCGCGCCTACGCCGCGGGGTTCGCATCGGGCGTGGTCGACGGTGCGGTGCTGGCGGTGAACACGGCCTCGTTCGGGGTCGTTCTCAGCGACACCGCCGCGCAGATCCGGTCCAACTACGGGCACCTCGCGTCGTACCGTGTCGGCGACATCGCCCTGACGGTGGCGCGTGAGGCGGCGGTGACGCTGGGCACCCTGGGCGTGGGGAACCTTGCCACGAGCGGCGTGCGCTGGGCGTACTACGCCAACGCGGGGCTCTCCAGCTACCAGGTTGCCAGCGGCTCGTACTCGGTCGGCAACGGCATCTACCTGATGGCCAACGGCCAGATCGGCCAGGGCCTCATCACCATCGGCGGTGGTGCGCTGCAGGCCGGCGGAGGGTTCGTGGCAGCGAGGCTGAGCCTGCCGCATGAGCACCACATCGCGACGAACAAACACGAGTACTGGCGTCCGCGCTTCGAGGTCCTTTTCGCTGAGCATGGGCTGACGCTCAGTGATCGCCTCAATCGCGTGAGAGTCATCGGTCACGCAGGTCCACATCCCGAGCGGTACCACGAGCTCGTGTACACGCGGCTTCGCTTCGCATCGGCCACCGAAGGGCACGACGGGTTCCTCCGGGAGCTCCGGAGGATTCGCGGTGAAGTCAATGACTGCGACTCGCTGCTCTTCGAGCTCGTGCGTCATCCGGGTCGATATAATTAGCGAGTGATGTTTGCACACATACTCCAAGTGCGGGCCGATGCACCTCCATACGTGAATCAGTGGATCGTTCGGGAGATCCGATCGGATTCCGGGAGGCCGATCCCACTCACCGCCTTCTGGCGAGGTGGAGGAGTTCCGGCCGGGGCCCCGTATCGATGCCTGCTGCTTCGGGAGGGGACACCTATGCGGGTCACTCTCGCCGAGCCCGGCGTGCTCGTGCTCGACGCCCTCTCCGCCGGAGCGATTCGATCATTGGACCCGGAGGGCATCGCGTTCGCGCCTTGTTCCATGGGATCCGACGAGGAGTTCGTTGTTGCGCATCCGACGACAGTCCTGCGTGGGTGCATCAGCGCCACGTGCGGCGATCGTGCATGGGAGCGATTCCGCTTTGCCAACGCGGGCGATGCTCCAACCTTGGTCGGTCTGTCGCTCACCCAGAGCCGTGTGGGAACCCTCGACGCGTGGCGTCTCGAAGAGTTTCCGCCGTGGTTGTTCGTCAGTGAGCGAGTGGCTGTCACGCTGGCCAGCCTGGAACCGAGTGGTGTCTACACCTGGCGCGTGCCGATGGTCACCGACTGATTCCCCCCGGCGCTGTGGATCTACCAGCGGTTCATCCACCACCAGCAGGGCCCCGGTGGGTTCAGCAACGCCTCGGGGGTCACGCCCGACGAGATCGTGCTGCGCGACATGGACGCCGATGGCGACGGCGAGTTCGAGTCGCGTCTGTTCTACCTGCAGAACACCCGGGGCGACGTGGTGGCGCTCAGGGCCGCGGGCACGCCCTGGCCGGTCGAGCGGGTGTGGTACTCGCCGACGGGCGAGCCGACGAGCTTCGCGCCGTGCGACATCAACCTCGACGGCGAGGTGGACGACCGCGACGGTGAGGCGTTCGAGACGCTGTACGCGCTGGGCCAGGGGCTGTACGACGACGGCGACCGCCGCGGCGACATCACCGGCGACGGCGAGATCAGCGAAAAGGACAGCCTGGAGTTCTACACCTGGTACGACCCGGGCCAGTACCACAAGAGCGCCGGCACGGCCCAGCCGGGTGCCGCAGGGGCAGTACTCCGGCGGCAGCGGGTACGTGGACAACCGGTTCGGGTGGGCGGGCTACTTGTGGGACCCGGTGCTGGAGGTGTACCACGTCCGCCACCGGGTGTACGACCCGGCCGACGGCCGCTGGCTGCAGCCGGACCCCATCGGCCACGCCGGCGGGTGGAACCTGTACGAGTACGGCGGCGGCGACTACGCCAACACGATCGATCCGTGGGGGCTCAGCCCGGACCCTTTCGAACCGAACCTGAACCCGACGCAGAGCGACTACCGCGGCGGCTTCCAAGACGTGGTTGTCGACCGAGGCCGCGACATCTTCCGTCGGTACTACTACCGCGACGGGCAGGTCGTCAACTCGTTGCTGTGGTCGGTCAACGGCAACAAGGGGTCGAACTTCTCCGGGCGACAGGTCTTTGACCGCGACACGATCGGGTGGTTCACGACCAGAGCGCAAGCCTTCGCCGCCCTGAACAACGTGCTCCAGGCCGCGAGCGTCGCCGGGCACGTTGTGCTGGTGGCCGAGGAGATGGTCCTGCGCATCGCGGTGACGCCGGTGGACGTCGTGTGGTCCGCGGCGGAGATCGCGCAGGACCCCACCAACCTCTGGAACTGGGCGGGCCTGCTGCCGGTGTTCTCGGCGGGGGTGAAAGCCGTCCGCGTAGTAGTCAAAGACGCCAAGGGGGTTGAGCACGTCCGGGACCTAACCGAATCGCAGGTCAGACAACTGGCGAAGGCGCGGACCGAAGCGCACAAGGCTCATGACTGCGTGGACGCGGCAAGGCTCGGGCGGGAGGGCCAGGCCGCTGTACCGGGGCCTCAAAACACGCAGCGAATAGAATCCGTATCGCAGACCGCCGATTACAGGGTTCCGGATCGGCTGGACCGCCAGACCAAGATTATTGGCGAGATCAAGAATGTCGAGCACCAGGCATTCACCTCGCAGCTCCGAGACTACTCAGAGTGGGCCCGGCGAAACGGGTACACTTTCGAGTTGTGGCTGCGAAAGGACACGCGCGTTACGAAGCCGCTTCAGGACGTGATCGACCAAGGGCTCATCGTGCGGCGGACCATTCCGGTTGCCGTGCCCGCGCGCTGAGGCGGGGGAGGC
This sequence comes from Phycisphaeraceae bacterium, assembly GCA_026126345.1. Lineage (GTDB taxonomy): Bacteria > Planctomycetota > Phycisphaerae > Phycisphaerales > UBA1924 > JAHCJH01. The sequence goes on from JAHCJH010000036.1 coordinate 6,836, forward strand.
GGATTCAATGCCGTGGCGTCAAACACTCGAACTGGAACTGGGGCAGGCGACAAGCACGAACAACCCAATCGAAATGTGCAACGATGGCGGCCCAGTCCCAAACGCGGCCGCGATTGCAGTAGCGCTGCGGTACTTGTCGAGTTCGGAGGACGGCCATGAAGGTCACATTCTGCTCGGAATCTTGCGACGGAGTCCGATCGCATTCGATGGCCAGCCACTCTGCGACTACTTTGAGCGATTCCCGCGCAACCGCTGGATGGCGGCGGAGATCATGGACGCTAGTAAGGCAGTTGTACCATGCGACTGGATCGCGCGCTCCCTTATAGACGATTCGTACGGACGGGATCGCGAGATGCTCTGCCACGCGATCGTGAAGCACTGCTCTCCGATGAAGGCACGAGCCGCGCTTCGAGCGGTTTTCGGGCAGCTGCCGGCTCACGCGTGCTTTGGACTCGGCAAGGTCGGTACGCTTGAAGATCTGGAGTTGATGCTAGAGGCCGCATCGCGCTACTCGGACTGGCGAAGGCGTGCAATCATGCGCAAGGGCGTTGAGCCACTGGCGAAGAAGCTCGACGTGTCGATCCCCGTCGATGCCTTGCCAAAGGTCAAACGCAAGCGCCGCTGACTCTGCCCGGAAGTGGCGGTGGATGGTCCCGGTGGGCAATTCCGGCCGGTGCCCCTCCCAACTGAGGTCTCGCAGTGATTGAGATCATCCATGTCGATGGTTCTGGCGAGGCCGACCCGGATTCACAGTGCCTTTCGCGGCTGTATGACGAACTCCGATCGGCAGACATTGAGCATGGCGAAGTGGCGGTTGTGGACAGCGCGTCCGACTGGGCCGTTTCAGCGCACCCGGACGGTCGGGTGGTGCTCGACAGGCTCGGGACCAGAGGTCGCATGGCGCGCCACATGAATGCTGTCCCGAGGGACCGCGTGATTCAACTCTGGCATTCGCTCATTGGGGGTGACATGGACGCGATTCTGGCCGAGCCATGGTTGCCCGGATACGCCGACTAGAACGGCCGCACCGGGGGTCGGGCGTTTGGGGGCGGCTTGTGTGTGGCGATGGCCAATCGTGCTGGCGAGGGCACGTGCGCCGGCACGCTTTCCAGCCGGGTGCCGCAGGGGCAGTACTCCGGCGGCAGCGGGTACGTGGACAACCGGTTCGGGTGGGCGGGCTATCTGTGGGACCCGGCGCTGGAGGTGTACCACGTCCGCCACCGGGTGTACGACCCGGCCGACGGCCGCTGGCTGCAGCCGGACCCCATCGGCCACGCCGGCGGGTGGAACCTGTACGAGTACGGCGGGGGCGACTACGCGAACACGATCGATCCGTGGGGGTTGGAGGCGGCGATCATCAACCCCAACAACCCGCTCGGGCAGTTGCCGGGAATGGGGGCGTTGCCCGGGTCCAACGGGTGCGGATCAAGCGTCGGCCTCGTCTACGGGATCGGATCGGGCACTTCCCCAGTTGCCGGCAGCAACTCGGATTGCGCCAAGTACACGGAGATCGTCCAGCGCATTCGCGCGGCCATGGGCCGTCTGTGCGGACCGTCGGCGACCATCGCCCACAGCACCGCCGGTGCCGTGGCGAACCTCGGTTCGTACAATTCGCCCATGGGGTCCACGGCGGGCACGGCCACGGCGTTCGTTGCTGGGACGGCCGGAGCGGCGACCGAGCTCGGCATCATCAAACCTTCGGCCGATCGGTGGGCCGGTGCGGAACGCACCAGGCACGAGGTGACGGAGTCGATGAGACGGCGTGGCTTCCGCAATCCCGGTCGGTTCGGAGCGCGTGCCGCGGCACGGATGGGGTCCGAACTTCACCTGGAACGCGTGATCGTGGGCAAGATGCTGGCGGGGTCGCTGGGCATGGTCGGCATCGCGATGGACACCGCCGACCTGATCGGCGCGATAGAGGCGGGAGATACCAACGCAGCACGCGGTGCCGGGGCCAGTCTTGCGGCGGGAGTCTCCCTTACTTCGATTCTGATGTACGGTGCGGAAGTCGGGGCCAGACTGAACCTTGCATCAATCGGGGTGTCCTTGCTGGCGCCCATTCTGAAAGCTGGTGTCGAGTACATACACGATCGATGGCTCGATTCAGAAGTCCGAGCTGACAACGCCGCGGGCCGCCGGAACGAGTGTGAACATTTGGCCCGCCAGCTTCGAGCGTACATCGACAAGCAGCGGGCGGCGTGCGCGAGAGGTTCACCATGATCCGGTGGTCCTGGCTTGCGCACCTGTCGCGGCGGAACCAGCGACTCGCGCGAGCCTTGCACGCCGGCGTGTCCAGCGCGAATGTGCCTCATCCCGTCACGGCGCGAGTTGGCGATTCCATGCTCAGGCCGACGTCGGAGTCGTCGAGCGTTCTGATTTGGGCCGATCGCGGATGGAGCCGAGGATCTGGCTGGGTGCTGTTCGGCGGCATAATGGTCATCGGGTACATTGCACTGAAGCTCGTTTGGGTATATTACGGACTCAGTACTATTGCAACATTATTCCCGCGTCCAACAAGTTGGAGCGAGTTCTGGGCTCAGTACTCCATGCCTTCAGTTGCGCTAGCAACAGGAGCCATCGGCGTCTACCGATCCCGAATCGCGCACATTTTGAGAGTTGATCTGGATCAGCGGCGAGCAACGTTCACCCTTCGATGCTGGCCGTTCTATTGGTCCGTCGACTATCCGCTGGACAAAGTTCGATTCGTCCTGTTCCGGTGTACCAAGTTCGGCGGGCGAATCCCGCAGGCGTACCGAGGGACAGCGGTTGCCGCCGTGGGACCGAACGAGGCGGTCGTACTGATTTGGCGCGAAGGTGACACGACGGCGCCGCTTGACCGAGAGTTGCCCCATCGCCTGCACGGTCGCGTGACGAAGTCCAAGGCAGACGTTCGGGCCCCGCTGGGGTCGCCGCTGTGAACTGCTGAGCCGCGGCATCAGGTGGACCTGCCCATCTCCGGTGGACACACGCTTCGACAGCGAGACGGTCGAGACCTACCTGTACGACGGCCGGTGGCCTGACCCACATCGTGCACCTTGTGGATGAGGCCGTCACCGGCCGATCGAACGAGCACGGCGAATTGACGCCGCACCAGCGTGGCCAGCGCGCCGGCGAGGCCGCAACCCAGGCGTTCACGATGCTCTGGGCCTACAGGGCCGCCGCGCCCGCTCGAACACGGACAGTCGTGGTCGCGGCAGAGGACAGCGCCAACGCCGCCTGCGGACTCCGCACGCCAGCAAATGGGCGGCTACGGATTCCGGATAAGATCGCAAGGCAAATGGAGTACCGGGGTTGGACTGCTATCGAAATCGCAGAAGCTGTGGCCCAGGGACAGCAGATTCGCGCGATCAACAGGGCGACCAGCAGCCCCGCCATCCGTTTTGTGCATCCGAGGTCTGGCAAATCTGTGGTGGCCGACGCGGTCACTCAAGAAGTCATCCACGTGGGCGGTCCCGGGTTCCGTTACGGCCCCGCGAGTGGAGATCTCCCATGAGTGATGTCGTGCTCATATACGTCGCACTGCTTGACGAAGGAGTCGACGTTTGGCGACCTGTCAAGGCGACGCGAATTGGGGACAACACATACCACATTGTGCCGCAACCCTACGACCGCCGCCTGGAGTCCTGGCAGTTTGAACCAGGCGATCTAGTTCACTGCGAGATAGTGCAAACCAGCAACGGCCGCATACTCGCAGCCACCAGACTGGCCACCAAGCGATAGCCAAACGAGTCACGCGCCCCGCGGTCGCTCCTTACCGCGCCGTGCCACCGAGACGCCTGTCTCCGCGGGGCTTCTCGGTGCTCCCCGGCCAGTACCACAAGAGCGCCGGCACGCTTTCCAGCCGGGTGCCGGAGGGCCAGTACTCCGGCGGCAGCGGGTACGTGGACAACCGGTTCGGGTGGTGAGGGGGGGCGGGGTACCTGTGGGACCCGGTGCTGGAGGTGTACCACGTGCGCCACCGGGTGTACGGCCCGGCCGACGGCCGCTGGCTGCGCACCCGCTCAATACGCCTTCTTCAACTCCGCCCCCGGGTAGAAATTCGCCAGGATCTTCTGCCACGGGTCGCCCCGGTCGGCCATCGCCTTGGCCGAGTACTGGCACATGCCCACGCCGTGCCCGAAGCCGCGGCCCTTGATCGTCACCGCGTCGCCGGCCACCGTCGCCTCGAGGTCGCCGCTGCTGACGCGGCTGGCCCGCGTGACGGCCGGCAGGCCCTGCACCTCGGTGTTGCACGCCTGGCGCAGCGCCTCGGCCGTCATCGTGTACGACTGGCCCCCCGGCTGCAGCACCAAATACCGCGTGGGCCGCCCCACCTCGTTCACCGTCGACACCTTGATCGAGTCCAGCGCCGTGATGTTCCGCAGCGCGTGCCCGTTGGCCCGGCCCCACTGGCGGAAGCGCTGCGTCAACTCGGCGCGGCTGCGCACCACGGTCCACCGATGCAGGGGCGACGCCTCGTCGGCGTGCTCGCGCGCGGTTGCCTGCAGCGGCCCGGCCAGGTTGTACTCGTAACCGGGGCCGATCGGCCATGTGTCCCGGGCGCTGGCCGAGCGCCCGCCCGACGTGCTGCTGTAGTACGCCCGCAGCGGCCCGCCCATCCACGTGAGGATCACGCCGCGGGTCTCGCGAACGGCCTGCACCGCCTGGGGCAATTCGCTGGCGCCCTTGTACGCCTGGTCGGCGACGGTGGCCTCGACGTCGAACGGCTTGCCCGCGGCGCGGGAGCGTGCCCGCTCGTGCACGGCGTAGGAACGTGCGGCCACCGCCTGGGCCCGGAACGCGCCCACCGGCCACTGCGCCGGCAGCTCGGCGCTCACCACGCCCTTGAGGTACTCCTCCATCTGCACCGACTCGATGATGTCGAACGCCCGCTGCGATACGTCCGTCCGCGCCGTCAGCCGCAGCGTGCCCGGGTAGCGGGCGCCGTTGAGCGTCAGCGCGGGCGTCGGCGGCGGCAGCTTGGCCCCGGCACCCCCGGCGCCCCCCCCGCTCACGGGCGCCGCCCCGGGCGAGGCGCCCGCATCCGGAGGCGCCAGCACCAGGTCGCCCGTGCGCTCGAAGTACGCCGAAAGCCCGGCGCCGTCGGTCAGTTCCCAGCGAGCCTCGCTCAGCCGCACGCTCACCGGCCCGCGCAGCTTCGCCGGCACGCCTCGCCCGCCCGCCACCGTCACCGACACGCTGTCGCCGCTGGTCGTGCCGATTTGGGTCGCCGTCACCGCGCTGCCCAGCCGCACCCGCATCTCCGGCTCGCCGACAATCCCCGCCACCGCGCCGCGGCCGATCGATTCATCCCCCGTGCGCTCGCTCCAGCCCCCGTGCGACGACGGCGTGTTCTGGCACCCGCCGAACCCCGCGACCGTCAGCACCAGAATCCCCGCGGCCAATCCCCGCGCACCGACACCGCCCACGGACCATCCACCGCGGGGCGCACGAACCACGAACCGGCAATCTTGGCCGATGTTCATCGCTGGCTCCATTTCGAAGAAGGGTTTATCGGACACCCGCACCCCCCCGGCCGCAATACCCACAGCGCCGTCCACACGCCCCCCGACCGCAATTCCAAAGCACGGACTTGACCCGAACAAACGCCGCATTACACTCCGCGCCGTGAGCGGTGCCGGCGGCAACCTCTTCGAAGGTTCAGGCGACCAGCGTGTTGCCGGCGTTCCCGCCGACACGCTCGGCCTCCTGCGGCTGTCGCTCATCCCCGGTCTCGGGCCCGTGCTCATCGGGCGGCTGGTCGAAGCCTGCGGCTCGGTGGCCGGCGCGCTGGTGGCGCCCGAGCGGCATTTGCGCGCGGTCCGCGGCATCGGCCCCGAGCGGGCCCGTGCCGTCATCGACCACCGCGAAGCGTCCAAGGACCTGGCCCAGCGTGAGCTCGACCGCGCCGCCGCGCTCGATGTCCGAATCATCGGCCGCGCCGAGCCCGGGTACCCGCCGCTCTTGGCCCACCTGACCGATGCGCCGTCCATCCTCTACGTGCGCGGCGAGCTCGACGGCCACGCGCTGGACCGCTACGCCCTGGCCGTCGTCGGCTCCCGCCGGTGCACCCAGTACGGCATCGAGCAGGCCGAGCGATTCGCCGGGGCGGTCGCCGCCGCGGGGTTGACGATCGTCTCCGGCGGCGCCCGGGGGATCGACACGGCGGCCCACCGAGCCGCGCTGCGGAGCGGCGGGCGCACGGTCGCGGTATTGGGGTGCGGCCTGGCCCACGTCTACCCGGAGGAGAACGGCCCGCTGTTCGAGCAGATCAGCGATGGGCGGGGGGGCGATCGTCAGCGAGTTGCCGCTGGACACCCAGCCCGCACCCGAGAATTTCCCGGCCCGCAACCGTCTGATCAGCGGGCTGTCGCTGGGGGTGCTTGTCATCGAGGCCGGCAAGGGGTCCGGCGCGTTGATCACCGCCCGAGTCGCCGTCGAGGAACACCAGCGGGAGGTCTTCGCCGTGCCCGGACGGCTCGACTCGGCCGCTAGCCAGGGCAGCAACGCGCTGCTCAAGGCCGGGGCCGCCGCGCTGGTGACCGACCCGGCCGACGTCATCGAACAGTTGCAGGCCCCGGCCCGTCACCTGCACGCCGGCACCCACGCCGCCCGCTACGGAGGACCCGACCAGCCGCCGGCCGAGGCAACACCGGCCCCCGCGCTGGGGCTGACACCCCGGCAGGCGTCGATCGCTTCGGCGCTAACGCACGAGATGACGGTGGATGAACTCTGCATCGCCAGCGGCGTGGGCCCGGCCGAGTTGCGCGCTGACCTGACCATGCTCGAAGTGATGAAGAGGGTCGTTCGAGTGGGCAGCAGGGTGGCGCCGGCGCGGGCGGGCAACCACCCCGGGTGAAAATTATCCGAACGAAGCACGCCGCAATCGCTGCCCGGCCGTGATTGACTGTAACCACCTGTCATTCATGCCTTTACGGAGATTATCAACCGCGATCACTCGGCGATCGGCGACCGGTCCGCTCCCGGCCTTGCGTGGAAAAACTGTCGAATGCGCTTGTCGATTGGTCGATGATCGGCTATCCTTTCCCGAACAGCACGACCGGCGAATCTACGGGATCATGGCTTCAATCGTCGATCAACCTGAACGTGAAACGGTGATCGCACGCGGCGCGCCCGGAGTGGCGAACCGTCAGCACCACGGGTGGAACCCATCGGCCAGCGGCTCGGAGGCCTCTGTCGATGCTCAACATCCTCACCACACTGCAGTCGTTGCTCGGCCGGCGCTCGCCGGCCGGGTGTCTGGCGGTCGGCGGCGCGATGCCCGGGGCGGGTCAGGCGGCCGCGGCCCCGCTGGTGTGCATCGGACCCGGCGGCCGGTTTGCGGTCGGGTTCGTCGGCCTGTCCTCGGGCGCGATCGCCGAGGACGATGCGCTCTGCGGCGAGCAGCACCCCCTGGACAGCGCGATCCGCGTTCGGCCAGCTGCGACGGACTCACTCGGAACCGAGGCCCCCGCGCCCGATTCGTTCGACGCACCGCCGCCGGCCCTCGCCGGCTCGGCGGGCGCCCGGCTGGCGCTGCTGGCCATGGCCGAAGCGGTGCTGGGCCGTCAACGTTCGACCATCACGTCGCTGGCCGATCGCGTCGGCCGCTGGTCGCGCCGGGCCGTCGCCCCGGCGCGCACGCACTCGAGCAACCCCCCTCACCAGCCCGCGGCGGCCCGCCCGGGCGATCGTTCGGAGGCCCCCTGCCATGAACCTGACGCCCAAACAACTCCGCATCCTGGCCCTGATCCGCGATTGGCGCGTGCGGCACGGCTATTCCCCGACGATGCAGGAACTGGCCGACGAGATCGGCGTGAGCAAGGTCACCGTGTTCGAGCACGTCGAGGCCCTCATCAAGAAGGGCGCCCTGGTTCGCGAGGCGAACAAGGCTCGCTCTTTGTCGATCGCTGACGGCGTCGCCGTGCCCGATGAGAGCCGCCCGCTGCGCTTCCCCCTGGTGGGCAAGATCGCCGCCGGCAACCCCATCGAGAAGGTCGCCGACACTGACGAGCTCGACATCGTCGGCCTGCTCGGCCCGCGGGCCGGCCGCTCGGCCAACAGCACCTTCGCCCTCAAGGTCGAAGGCGAGAGCATGAAGGACGAGGGCATCCTCGACGGCGATTACGTCCTGGTCGAGCGAACCGACGTCGCCGGCAACGGCGACCGCGTCGTCGCCCTGCTGCCCGACGGCCAGACCACCCTCAAGACCTTCTTCAAGGAGTCGGACCACATCCGCCTCCAGCCCGCCAACCCCGCCTTCAGCCCCATTATCGTCCGCGACTGCAAGATTCAGGGCATCGTCCGCGGCGTGATCCGCAAGTACTGATCGCTCGCTCGCCCCCCACAAACACCAACGCCGGCGGCCCCTGCCGCCGGCGTTTCGTTGGCGTTGAACTGCTCCCGATGCGTCACGCCGCCTGGCGCGGCGACAGCATCCCCGCCATCACCAGTGCCGCGGCGATCCAGCCCACCAGCAGGTCCGCCGCCATGAGCATGGCGTAGCTGTCTTCCAGCCGCCAGTAGTTCCACTCGATGAAGGTGGTCGTGAGCACGCTGAACATCCCCATGAGCACCACGATCATCACGCGGGAGATGTACGAGCTGCCCGCCCGCGCTCCCATGTTGAGCATGACCGCCGCGATGAGCGCCGCCGCGAAGCTCAGCAGCAGCCCCTTGAGCAGCACCTGCGGCTCGAACTCCTTGGCGCCGGCCTGGCGGTAGAAGATGCGGCCGATCGGCCCGGCCTCCAGCCGCTCACCGAAAGCCTTCTTCTCCGCGTCGGTGGCGGGGGGGTCTTTCCACATCGCCGGGCCGGGGAACACGTACACGCCGTTGCCCTTGAACGTCTTCTTCATCGCGTCGACCAGCGCCGGGTCGTCCGTGCCGGTCATCACCCATTTCTGCCATCCCAGCACCGTCCAGGAGACGGCCCCCCAGGCGAACACGATGATGGCCCCGATGATCGCGGCGGTGAGCATGCGTCCCATGAACGGCTCCTGTCGGCCGGGCGCGGCGACCGCCGCGAGCCCCGTCCACCCAGTTGCATCGGTCGATGGGCGTCAGGGACCCCAATCCCCGGCGTAACGTGTGGAAAACCCTGGCGCATCGTGGGCCGCCCGCTCGTACAGCCGCTTGGCGATCTGCCGCAGGTGCAGCGCATCGTGGGCGGCCCAGGCCGCCAGCAGGTCGCCGGCCTTGATGGGGCCGAACTTGGGGTGCGGGTGGGCGATGGACCAGTCGGCGTCTTCGAGCGAGCGCAGCCACGCGACCGATTCGGCGCGGGCCCGCGTGAACCGCCCGAGCACCTCGCCCAGGTTCATGGCGTTGTACCCGCGCTGGCGGGCCCATCCCTCGGGGTCGATCGACGGCCAGGGCGCCCGGGCGTCGCGCAGCGTGCTGCCGAGCCGGGCCCGGAAGTCCAGTTCCTCTTCGTCGGCCAGATGGGCCACGATCTCGGCGATCGACCACGCCCCCGACGCCGAGCGCACGCGGGCTTCCTCATCGCTGACCGAGCGCACCAGCGCTGCCACGACCGCGGGGAAGCCCTCCAGCCGCCGGATGATCGCGCCGCTGTTCATGAGCTGCCTTCGCGCATGCGGCTCACGCCCGCCGGGAACGGGTACGTCGGGAACACGCCCACGTGCCCGAATTTCCACATCGCAGGCGACGTGAACACATCGCCGCGGAACCCGGCCGTGAACATCGTCCGCAGCACCGCCTCGAACGACGGCTCCTTGCCCCCGTGGTCCACCAGCCGGTTCGCCCGCGCGTTCAGGAACGACACGCTCGCCACCGGCAGCCGGTCGCGCCGGTCGCGCAGCATCTTCGCCACCGTCGCGAACCCGCGCGACAGGTCCTCCAGCGTGAAGTGGTCCCGCCCGCGCGGCCGCAGCAGCGCCAGGATCAGCAGGCTGTCCAGATCGTACTTCAGCACGTACGGCTCGCGGTCCCGCGCCGCGTGGATCGACACCGACTCCTGGAACATCTTGGCGTAGCTCGTCACGCTCCGCGATGACCACTGGCTCGTCCGGACCAGTTCGACGATCTGCGCGATCACGCCGCGGCTGTTGTCCTCGTCGTTCACCCCGCAGACGATCGTCCGGTACCGCCCGTCGAGCACGTCGCGCAGCAGGTCCTGGCCCCACATGATGCGGATCCGTTCCGAGGTGCTCACACCGCCGGCGGCGCTGGCGGCCGACCCCTCTCCGGGCAGCAGGCTCACCCGGTCGGGCGCCAGGTCGGCCGTGAGCAGGCTCTCGGTTTCCCCGTCGTACAGGCGGATGGAAGGCGACGGGCCGGGGGTGGTGGGGGGCATCGGTGCTGCTCCGGTTCTGGCGGGGCGGTCGGCGGGTACCCGAACGGCCGGATGGTACCCGCCCGGGCCACGTTTGCGGCCGCGCTCCGACCTCGGCGGTATATTGCAGCGGTGCCGGCGGGGGTCGTTCGGCCGGCGGCACGAGGAAAGGAACCCGATTATGACTCGACGTCCGTGGCTGGTCTGGGCAGCGTGCTGCGCGGCGGCGCTGGCGATGTGGACCGCGCGTCCGGCGAAGGCCCAGCCGGAGCCGATGGACCCTCCGGCGCCGGAATCGGCCCCGCAGAAGGGGCGGGGCAAGGCCCCGGCGGACACGGGCCCTGCCCGCCCGGGTTCGACCGCGATCACCGCCGAGCAGAAGGCCGAGATCCTCCGCGACATCGACAAGGTGCTCGACGACCGGGCGTTCGTCCCCGGCGTGAACCTCAAGGACCTGCAGCCGGTGCTGGACAAGCACCGAGCCGCCATCGACAAGGCCGCGACGTTCGACGAGTTCGCCCGAGTCATGAACACGGCGCTGCGCGACTTCGGCATCAGCCACCTGCGCCTTCGGACGCCGGTGCAGGCCCAGCGGCGCGAGCAGACGTCGATGGTCGGCGTGGGCATCAGTTCGCGCGACGGCGAGGGCGTGCTGCACGTCATGGACGTGGTGCCCAACGGGCCGGCCGCCGAGGCGGGAATCTCCCCAGGAGACGTGATCGTGACCATCAACGGCAAGCCCCCCGAGGCCCCCGGCGAACTCTCGGGCGACGAGAACTCGACCGTCGAGCTGCGCATCCGCCGGCCCGACGGTCGCGAGCAGGACATCACGCTCACGCGCAAGCGGTTTTCGACCGTGCGCCCCGAGACGCTCACGTGGGTCGACGACCAGACCGCCGTGCTCAGGATCTACACCTTCAGCACCGGCTACAGCCGCCAGAACATCGAGAAGCTCCTGGGTGAGGCCGCCCGGGCCCGCTACCTGATCGTGGACCTGCGCTCCAACGGCGGCGGCGCGGTCGTCAGCCTGCGCCACCTGCTGTCGCTGCTGCTGCCGCCGGAGACCACCGTCGGCACCTTCGTGAGCAAGGCGGCGGTCGCCCGCTTCCGCGAGAACGGGGGCGATGATTCCGACGTCGCCGCCATCGCCGCGGCCTGGGACCGCAAGTACCGCACCGCCAAGGGCGCCGTGCCGCCGTTCCAGGGCAAGGTCGCGGTGCTGGTCAATCGGGGCAGCGCCAGCGCATCGGAGATCGCCGCCGCGGCGCTGCGGGAGTGCGGCGGCGCGGTCGTCGTCGGTCAGAAGACCGCCGGCGCCGTGCTGTCGAGCACCTTCGCCCGGCTGGCCCACGGGTTTCAGCTGCAGTACCCGTCACAGGACTACGTCACGATCAAGGGCGTGCGCCTGGAGAAGCTCCCGGTGGTGCCCGACGCCGAAACGCCCGAGCTGCGCCGGGGCGAGCGCGACGTCACTCTGGAGCGGGCCGTCGAGTTGCTCAAGAGCGCCGACCGCGCGCCGGAGATCATCCCCATGAAGGACGCGGCGTGACGCTCCGGTGACCGCCCGGCGCGGTCACTTGCCCAGCTCGGCCTCCGCGGGCGCCGCCAGCTCGGACTCCTTGTCACCCAGCACCTTGTCCCCGTCGAAGGACACCTGCGAGCCCTTGAGCTTGAGCTCGATGATCGTCGGGCCGCGTGCGTCGTCAGGCAGGATCCGGTTCGTCGCCGAGTCGTAGCGCCACCCGTGCGTGCCCGCGCCGGCCTTGGCGCCGTCGATGCGGACCGTCAGCAGCCCGTTCATCGGGTTGCGGGGGATCGAGCGCAGGTACGGACCGAAGATCGCCTCGCGCCCGCCACTGCTGCCGTACTCGTTGGTCAGCTTGAGCAAGCGCGCGGCGAAGTTCGTCCCGTCGCCGTCGAGGCTGCCGTTGTGCATCGCCGGGCCGTTCTCGCCGTGCTCGGCGGCGTAGTGCTCCAGCGCCTTCTGGAAGATGCTCGTCGAGGACGCCAGCGTGTTGATCGCGGCGTTCTGCGCCGCGTTCGAGAGTCGCGGCGCCGCGATCGCCGAGATGATGCCGATCGTCACCATCACCATCACCAGTTCGATGAGCGAAAAGCCCCGCGGCGCGGCGCGGCATCGGGCGAGGCCCGCAATGGCGGTGGTCGGCTTCAATGCCGAGTACATCGGCCGCGCCGACCACCGGCGATAGCCCTCGGACCCGTCGCCGCCGGGCCGTTCCCGCCCGCCGGCGCGACAGGCCAGCGCCGGCGCACTAACCTCACGTCCGAGAAGGATGGTGCGTCATGAGGATCGCGGCGGCATTGCTGACGTTGACGGCGGCGAGCGGGACCTTCAGCGGTTGCGTGACGGGGTGGGACGGTCCGCCCCCGTCGGCCGTGCGCTCCAGCCAGCGCCTGGCCGATTTGATGACCGGCTCGTTCAGCAGCGCGGCGCAGGCCGCGGCCGACAAGGACTTCCTCGAGATCGTCCTGCACATGAGCCCGATCTGGACCGACCGGGCCGACGGTCCGTGGCTGTACGTGGAGCAGGCGGCGGCGTCGGCGCCGGGCCGGCCCTACCGACAGCGTGTCTACCGGCTGGTGGATCTGGAAGCCGGCGCGGTGCGGAGCGACGTGTACACGCTGCCGGGCGATGCGCTCCGGTTCGCCGGAGCGTGGACCGACGGCGCCAAGCTCGCCGGTCTATCGCCGGATCAACTGACGCTGCGGGCCGGTTGCTCGCTGACGCTGCGCCCGGTCAACGCGGGCGCTTCGTTCGTCGGGACAACCGAGGGCACGGGTTGCGCCAGCGACCTGCGCGGCGCCGCCTACGCCACCAGCGAGGCGACGGTGACCGCCGACCGATTGATCTCCTGGGACCGCGGCTTCGACAGCGCCGGCCGCCAGGTGTGGGGCGCGGTCAAGGGGGGCTACGTGTTCGACAAGGCGCCGCCGGCCGACCGGGGCGTGATGCGCTGAGCGCCGATCACTTCCCGCCGAGCCCCGGGATGAACGGGATGATGATGCTCACGGCGATCAGGAGGATGATGATCCACTCCAGGAACTCCATCCGCCGGGTGGAGCGTTCATCGTGGATCTTCTCGTACAGGTCGCGCACGGTCTGCAGCTTGCGGAGGATCGCGGCGTCCCACTCCGGCAGGTGCAGGCGTTGCGCCGCCATGCGGTAGACGCGGGCCAGGTACTGGTCGCCCAGCAGTTTGAGGGCGTTGTTGACGTTCTCGAACAGCAGCGCACCGTCGACCTGCAGCGCCGCCAGACGCCGGGCCTCGTCGCGGTCGGACCCCGGCAGCACGCCCCCGCCCCGCCGAGCCCGGGCCCTGTCGTACGATTCGTCGAGCATGCCGTCGAGCCGATCGTCGAGGACCCGCATCTCCAGCAGTTCCACGTTGGCGAACTCCAGCACCGCCAGCACGTCCTCGGCGTGGTCCTGCAGCACGACCGAGGCGTTCCAGTCGATCACCACGGCGTCGGAAGGGCTGTAGCTCACGGCGCACCACAGCGCGTCGGAGATCTCCTCCCGGGACAGCTCGCCCCGTTCGGCCCGAAGCACCCGCGCCAGCAGCGCCCGCTGCGGCTCGGTCCAGTCGGGCCAGGGCGCGGGATGACCGTCGGCGGTGCGCACGTCGCGCAGGTGGTACAGCACGTAGTCCTCGACCACCGGCGCCAGCCCGGCCCGCGCCGCCGCGGGGCCGCACAGCCGCAGCAGTTCCTCGGCGTGCCGGCGGCTGTCGGCCAGCAGCCCGACGTGCTCGTACAGCTCGTCGGCCAACGGCAGCAGCGCGCCGAGGTCCGACCCCGGCGGCACCGGGATCCGGTACAGCACGCTGACCGCCCCGAAGTCGTACATGGTGCACTCGACCCGCCCGTCGGTCGTCATGCCGCCCACCGCGACGGGCTCAGCCCCCAGGTCAACCCGAAGCGGCGCCGATCGGAACTCGAAGTACTCCGGCGTGCGGCGCGACCCCACCGGGTGCGCGATGCGTTCGCGCACCGTGCCCGGCGCCCGGGGGCCGGCGGCGGCGATCGCCGCTTCGGCCCGATCCAGGTCGATCGCCTGGGCCACGTCGTACACGAACAGGGCCAGGGCCACGCCGTCGGCGATGCGGAGGGTTGCGTCGGCCATTCGAAATGAGGATACTCGCGGTGCCGCTTCGGACGCGCCGGCCGTGGGCGGGGCGCCGGCGGCACCCGGGAGCGGCTCATGAATCACTGGACGCGTGCGGCGGCGGCGGCGGGCCTGGCGGCGGCGGCGCTGCTCGGCGGGTGCAAGGAAAGCAAACTCACCCGCGACAACCTCGCCCAGGTCAAGCCCGGCATGACCCTCACGCAGGTCGAAGCGATCCTCGGCAGGGGGGAACTCGAGCCCACCGCCGAGGGCACCAGCATTTCCGGCGCGGGCATCGGCTCGACGGACGGGCGCGGCAAGCCGCCCAAGATCATGGTCTGGAAGGAGGGACGCACCCGCATCACCGTGACCTTCCAAAACGACAAGGTGCTCGACGTGGTGCCTGAGAATGTGGACTGACCGGGGGTATCTCCCCGGGGTGGTCGGGCCGTTGAAGCCGCGGCGGCGGACGGCTAGACTCCACACCCTGTCGCCGCACGACCGCATGCGGTCGGTCCGGTTCTCGGACCATCCGTTTGCGGGAAAGTGAGCGAGAAGGGCTTGTAGCTCAGCTGGTTAGAGCGCACGCTTGATAAGCGTGAGGTCGCTGGTTCGAGTCCAGCCAGGCCCACTTTCGGAGTTCAGGACGCATCCGCCGCTCACACCGGCGGTTGAATGAACGCCGATACACCCGAAGGCCCGCCCAAGGCCACAGGGGTCTCGCGTGCTCATGACCACAACCGGTGGACGACGAACGCCGCGGATCGAGATCGGCCAGGGGTCGGACCTTCCGCTGGTCGACCTGTCCACCAACTCGCGCATCCCGGTGCTGATGGAACTGGTGGACTCGCTGAGCCGCGCGACGGCGCCGCAGCAGGTGCTCGACGCGGTGATCGTGGCGATGCGCAAGGCGTACGGCCCGCGCTGCTACATGACGTTGTCGACGCGCGACCTGCCGGCGGGTCAGTACCGGATCTCCCGGTGGCTGACGCTCGACGGGGTGGAGCACGTCCGCGCCCGCGACCAGACCGGCGGCAACGACAAGCCGGCACTGACCGGGGGCATCCTGGGGCGCATCGTGTCGGACCCGGCCCCCAAGCTCTGCCAGGGCATCTCCATCAAGGGCGACCCGGTGCTGGGCGATGACCTGGCCCCCTTCGGCAGCATGATCGCCGTGCCCCTGATCGAAGAGGGCAAGACCGTCGGGTGGACCGTGCTCCTGCACGAAGACCCGCACGGCCTGGGCGTGGCCGACCTGGAGCAGCTCATCCTCCGCGGCAACCTGGCGGGCACGGCCATGAATTCCGTGCTCATCGCCAACCGCCTGCGCGAGGCCACCGACTGGATCCAGCACGAGGTCGACCACATCGCCAGCATCCAGCGGGCGCTGCTGCCGCAGAGCCTGCCGGAGATCCCCGGCCTGCGCGTGGCCTCGTGGTTCGACGCGTACGACCGCGCCGGCGGTGACTACTTCGACCTCATCCCGCTGACGGTGGGCCTGGACGGCAGGCACCTCGAGCGGAACATGCCGTGGGGCATCATGATCGCCGACGCCGCCGGGCACGGGCCGGCCGCCGCGGTCATCGTCGCGATGATGCACGCGGTGCTGCACGCGCGCGAGCCGCACGTGAGCCGGCCGGCCGACATGCTGCGGCACCTCAACGAGCGGCTGTTCAGCCGCCGGCTGGGCAGCGAGTTCGTCACCGTGTTCTACGCCACCTACGACCCGGCCAGCCGGGTGCTGCGCTACGCCAACGCGGGGCACAACCCGCCGCTGCTGCGCAAGACCGACGGCACGGTGCACCCGCTCGATCGTGCCGGCGGCCTGCCCCTGGGCGTGACCGATGTGGTCGAGGGTGACGAGGCGGTGGTGCAGCTGGCCGAGGGCGAGACGCTGCTGCTGTACACCGATGGCATCAGCGAGGCCGCCGGCCCCAGCGGCGAGCAATTCGGCATCGAGCGGCTCGAGGCGGTCCTGGGCGCCACCGCCGGCGACCCCGAGCGCATCGTCGAGTCCATCAGCGCCTCGGTCCGCCGCCACGAGTCCGGCCAGAAGATCCGCGACGACCAGACCATGCTCGCGCTGCAGGTTCAGCAGGACTGAGCCGGCGCTACCGCGCCGGCGGCGACCAGTCGCCCAGCGCCCGGGCGTGCGCCGCGCGCCCGGCCTCAGCGGCCTCCAGCAGCGGGCGCAGCGATTCCAACTTCGACACCGTCTCGGACGAAATGCCCAGGGCCGTCGCGTCCGCCCGCCAGCGCTCCAGGCGCGCCGCCAAATCGGCCGGGAGCGCGTCGGCGTACAGGCAGCCCGGCAGCAGATCGACCACCCGCGCCATCGCGATCGCCGGCGAGCCCGGCGTCGCCATCGCGGCGCACACCTCTTCGGCCCTGGCCGCCGCCAGCGCCAGCCTCCGGTCGGCGTCGAGCGATGCGACCAGCGATTCGATCGCCGCGACGCCGCGGAAGTCCTCGCGTGCCGCCGCCAGTCGCGCGGCGGCGGCGACGATCTCCGGCGTTGCCGGGGCGTCGAGCGCCGAGCCGTCTTTCAGCACGGCCGTCAGTTCGCCGGCGTGGCGCTGCGCGTGGGCCTCGATCGCCACCGAGAGGTCCCATGCCGCCTTGACGGCCGGCCCTTGCGGGTCCAGCGACTTGAAGGGCGTGCCGCCGCCGGGTTCGAACCGCGCCAGCGCCCGGCGCGCCAGCGCCAGCGGCGGCGGGCTGACCGACACCATCGAGCGCACGGCCGCGAGCGCCTCGTTCGCTTCGCCGGTGCGCATGGCGACGATCCAATCGACGCAGGCGCCGACCTGCGCGGCGTCGAAAGAGCGTTCGCCCGCGAGCCGGCGCAGCATCAGCCCGCGGAGGCCCGCGTCCTGCATCGGCGCCGCCGCCAGCAGCGACGACCAGTACGGGCGGTTCGTGTCGCCCCGGGCGTGCAGCAGCACGATGGGCAGCGTTCCCGCCGGGCCCTTGGCGCCCGTCCAGTTCCACAGCCCGGAGCCGATGGCGATCACGCCGCCGTCGATGATGCGGGCCCACTCGGCCCCGAAGTACGCCGCGAAGCAGCCGCCCTGCCCGACCCCGGCCAGGCAGATCCGCGCCGTGGGGAACTGGCGCGACAGGTCCAGGGCCACTTCACGGGCGATGCCCAGTTCGGCCTTGTCACCGGCCCAGATCGGCGGCGGTTCGGCCCGACCCGGCTCGCCGGGGCTCGGCGTGACGCCGTCGAGGGCGATCAGGATGTCCGACGGGCGGAACGTCTCGCCCGGCAGCAGCGCCGCCAGCGATCGGGCGTTGCCGCCGATATCGGGAAAGAACACCACGACGGTCCGGGGCGTCAATCGCTTGCCCGGCTCGAAGTCCAGCGGCAGCCGGTACAGGTACTGCAGCGGCGCCCGAGAGCCGTCGGGCCGCTTGGGGCCCAGGTCGCTCGACCACGCCTGCCAGCGTCCGGCGCGGCTGTCGGCCGATTGGCGTGGATCGACGCGGGGCGG
>JAHCJH010000037.1 GCA_026126345.1 Phycisphaeraceae bacterium
GGCGGGGCATCGACCCCGCGAACGCGCGCACCGGCGACTGCGGCTGCTCCGACATGCTGGGGCGATGAGCGACGGATGGGCAGCGAACGGATCTGACACGGCCCGCCCCGGCGGGCGCGACGAAACACCAGAGAGGCGACGATGGCGAACATGATGGCGGACCTGAAGCGGGCGGCGGGACGGGCGTGGAGCTGCGTGGCGGCGCTGGCGCTGGCCGGGGCGGCGCAGGGACAGGACCTGGGCGTGCCGGCGCCGAAGCAGCCGGGGCCCATCGCGATCGTCGGGGCCACGGTGCACCCGGTGAGCGCTGCGCCGATCGAGCGGGGCTACGTGCTGTTCGACGGCGGGAAGATCGTCGAGGTCGGCGCGATGGCCCCGGGCAAGGCGTTCGCCCCGGGAACGACGGTGGTCGACGGCGCGGGCAAGCACGTCTGGCCCGGGATGATCTCGCCGTACACGCGCCTGGGCCTGACGGAGATGGGAGCGACGCGCCCGTCGCACGACTTCAACGAGACGGGCGAGGTGACGCCCGAGGCGCTGCCGAGCGTCGCGGTGAACCCTGACAGCACGCTGATCCCGGTGGCGCGGGCCAACGGTGTGCTGGCGGCGGGCGTGTTCCCCGCGGCGGGGATCATCCCCGGGCGCGTGAGCGTGATCTCGACCGAGGGGTGGACGACGGAGGACCTGACGCTTCGGCGCGACGCGGGGCTGCTGGTGTCGTGGCCCATGATGCGGGCGATCCGCGCGCCGTGGATGGACCAGAGCGACGAGCAGCAGGCCACGCGCACCCGCGAGAGCCTGGAGCGCATCCGCGAGACGTTCCGCACGGCGCGTGCGTACCTGGCGCTGAAGCAGGCCGACGCCGACGGCACGCCGACGGACATCCGCTGGGAGGCGATGCGCCCGGCCCTTGAGGGCAAGGCGCCGACGTTCATCGAGGCGGCGGACTACGACCAGATCGTCTCGGCCGTCGGCTTTGCGCGGGAGTTCGGGCTCAAGCCGGTCATCGTGGGCGGGCGCGACGCGGCGCTGTGCGCCGGTCTGCTCAAGGCGCACGACGTGCCGGTGATCTTCAACAGCGTGATCAACATGCCGCGACGGGACGATTCGGCCTACGACGAGGCCTACGCCACGCCGGCGCGCCTGCTGGCGGCGGGCGTGCGCTTCTGTCTGGCCAGCGGCGAGGAGACACCCCACGAGCGCAACGTGCCCTATGCCGCGGCGATGGCGGCGGCGCACGGGCTGGACGCCGAGGCGGCGTACCGGTCGGTGAGCCTTTGGGCCGCGGAGATCCTGGGCGTGGCGGACCGTGTGGGCAGCCTGGAGGCGGGCAAAGACGCGACGCTGGTGATCGCGACGGGCAACCCGCTGGAAGTGACGACGAAGGTGGAGGGCGCGTACATCCAAGGGCGGCGGGTGAGCGTGCGATCCAAGCAGAACGATCTGGCGGACAAGTACCGCGAGAAGTACCGGCAGTTGGGCGGCCCGGGCGCAGCGCCGGGCAAGGCGCCGGCGGGCGGGGCGAAGTGAACAGCCGGTTGCGCGGGCACGGCTGACCGGGCCGGGCGGTCGGGCCGGGCGGTCGGGCCGGGCGGTTTCTACACTGGCCGCATGACCGCACCCGCCTCGCCGTCGTACGCCGCGCTCCGTAAGCACCTCCGCGAGACTGCCACGCTGGCGTCGGTGGGCTCGCTGCTGGCGTGGGACCAGGAGACGTACATGCCCGCGGGGGGCGCGGCCCACCGGGCCGAGCAGCAGGCGATGGTGGCGGCGCTGGCGCACCAGCGGGCGACGGACCGGAAGGTGGCGGACCTGCTGGCGGCGTGCGAGTCGGACGGGGCGGTGATGGCCGACGCCCGGTCAGCGGCGAACGTGCGCGAAGCGCGGCGGGAGTACGACCGGGCGACGAAGTTGCCCGAGTCGCTGGTGGCGGAGTTCAGCCGCACGTGCAGCCTGGCGCAGGAAGCGTGGAAGGAGGCGCGCCAGCGGAGCGACTTCGGGCACTTTGCGCCGTGGCTGGAGAAGGTGATGGCGCTGACGCGGCGCAAGGCCGAGTGCTACGGCGCGCCGCCGGGCGGCGAGCTGTACGACGCGATGCTCGACCAGTACGAGCCGGGGATGCGGGCGGCCCAGGTGGAGGCGATCTTCGGCCCGCTGCGGAAACGGCTGGCGGCCCTGGTGAGCCGGATCGCCGCGGCGCCCAGGCGGCCCGGCGACCGGCTGCTGTCGCTCAAGGCGCCGGCGGCGCAGCAGCAGGCCTTCGGCGAGGCGGTGCTGGCGGCGATGGGCTTCGACCTCAAGGCCGGCCGGCTGGACACGACGGCGCACCCGTTCTGCGAATCGATCGGCCCCGGCGACACGCGCCTGACCACGCGGTACACGACCGACTCGTTCCTCGAGCCGCTGTTCGGCACGATGCACGAGGCCGGGCACGGGCTGTACGAACAGGGTCTGCCCAAGGCCGAGCACTTCGGCGAGCCGCTGGCCGACTCGATCAGCCTCGGCGTGCACGAGAGCCAGTCGCGCATGTGGGAGAACTTCGTCGGGCGCAGCCGCGAGTTCTGGACCTGGGCCCTTCCGGTGGCCCGCCGGTGCCTGTCGCCGCTGCTGGACCAGGTGACGGTGGACGAGATCTACGGCGCGGCCAATGTCGTTGAGCCTTCGCACATCCGCGTGGAGGCCGACGAGGCGACGTACAACCTGCACATCATGCTGCGGTTCGGTCTGGAGCGGGAGATGGTCGCCGGCTCGCTGGCGATCAAGGATCTTCCCGGGGAATGGAACCGTCGCTTCAAGGACCTGCTGGGGATCGACGTGCCCGACGACCGCCGGGGCTGCCTGCAGGACGTGCACTGGTCGTTCGGGCTGGTGGGGTATTTCCCCACGTACACGCTGGGGAACCTGTACGCGGCCCAGATGTGGGAGAAGATCAACGCCGACCTGCCGGGCCTGCGCGCCGGCATGGCCCGCGGCGAGTTCGCGCCGCTGAAGCACTGGCTGAACGAGAAGGTGCACGCGCACGGACGGCGGTACAAGGCTTCGGAGTTGTGCGAGGTTGTGACCGGCTCGCCGCTGTCGGCGGACCCCTTGCTGCGGCATCTGGAGGGCAAGCTCGCGCCGTTGTACGGGCTGTGAGCCGCACGTTCAGCGCGGGATGACTCGGTCGCTCGGCCGTGGACCGTGGTCAAGGAGCAATGGACTTGGCAGCACGCCTGCTCATGATCCTCGGCGCGGCGTTCAGCCTGTCGCCGTGGTGTTCGGGACCGCTGGCACTGGGCCTGGGCATCGCGCTGGCGCTGCTGGGGCTGACGGCCTGGAGCGGGCCGAGCAAGCGTTTCAGCCGCCTGCTCATCCAGGTGTGCATCGTGTTGCTGGGTCTGGCGATCGACCTGCACCGGGTGCAGCAGGCGGGCGTGGGCGGGCTGGCGTTCGCGGCGGGCACGATCGTGCTGGTGTTCGCGCTGGGCGCGGCGCTGGGACGGTTGCTGGGAGTCCCCGGGACGCTGGGGACGCTGCTGAGTTCGGGCACGGCGATCTGCGGGGGCTCGGCGATCGCCGCGACGAGCAGGGTGATCCGGGCGGATGATTCGGACACGTCGATCGCGCTGGCGGCGGTCTTCGTGCTCAACGCGATCGCGTTGTTCGTGTTCATCCCGGTGGGGCACTGGCTGGCGATGAGCCAGGAGCAGTTCGGGACGTGGGCGGCGGTGGCGATCCACGACATGGCGTCGGTGGTGGCGGCGGGCAAGGAGTACGGGCCGGCGGCGCTGGAGCAGGCGACGGTGGTGAAGCTGACGCGGGTGCTGTGGATCGTGCCGGTGGCGGCGGCGTGCGGCTGGGCGGCGTCGCGCCGTGCGCCGGGGGCGGGCGCGCCGGGCGGAAACGGGTGGGCGGCGGTGCGCGGGGCGCTGCCCTGGTTCATCGTGCTGTTCGTGCTGGCCAGCGCCGTGCGCACCTATGTGCCCGGCGTGGGTGCGCACGAGGCGACGGTCAAGGCGGCGGCCAAGGCCGGCATGACGCTGGCGCTGTTCCTGATTGGCTGCGGGCTGTCGCGGGCGGCGGTGGAGCGCGTCGGTGCGCGGCCGTTTGTCATGGCCGCGGCGCTGTGGGTGGTGCTCAGCGTCGTTTCGCTGCTGGTCGTGCGCGCGACGGTCGCTTAGCGGGCCTGGTCGGCGCCGTGGCGGCGTCGTAGACCTGGTTCTCGGCGCCGTTGCTGGAGGGGTAGCAGAAGACGTGCATCTTGCGGATGGGCGGCGAGTAGATGTGCAGTGTCACCAGGTCGCGCCCCGGCGCCTGGTGATTGGCGACCTGATGGATGTCGTCTTCCTCGGCGGAGCAGACGTAGCCCTCGGGCATCTCGTTGACCTGCACGGGGCAGACGATCCCGGCGGGGGACTCGGTGAAGCGGATCTCGGTGCCCCGGCCGTGGACGACGCGGAAGGCGCACGACACGCCGGTGTGGTTGTGGATGGGCGTGCAATGGCCGCTGCGCCAGCAGAGCGCCAGCAGTTCGAAATGGTCGGACCGGGCGATGGTGTTGCGCCGGTAGCCGCGGACGCCGAAAGCGCAGGCGGGCTCGATGTCGCGCCGGGTGATCCGAAGGTTGTTCAGCAGGCGGTGGAGGACCTTGAGGTCGGCCCTGCCGGTCAGCGACCGCAAGTAGGCGATGAGCTCCGCGAGCGCCGGGTAGCAGGTCTCCGGCGCGGGGCCGGCTTGCGAGGAAGGCGCGCCGGCCCTGGAGCGGGCGGGCTTGGACCTGCCAGCGATGCGTGAAGCGCGGGTGGTGATGGCGGCCATGGGAATCTCCGCCCACAGCATACCCCACGGAACAGGCCTTGCCCCGCCAAACCTCGGTCGATCAGGACAGGGAGCGCTCGTGAGCCAGTTCCTGCTCCAGCGCGTGGGCGAGGTACTCGTATTGGGCCGGGGTGTTGTAGACCTGAGCGCTCAGGCGGACCGACCGCCACGCGCCGCCGGGGGCCGCGGGGTCGGCATGGCGGATGACCGGGACCTGGATCCGCCACTGCGAGATGAGGCGGTCCTGCAGCGCATCGGCGTACTTCGTGGGCCTGGCGGCCAGCCGCTCGGCCAGCGGGGTCGGGTGACTCGGAAGGATGACCGACGCCATGGAACCCAGCATCTCCTCGGGGGCCGGGGGCTCGACGCCGAGCCTTCCGCACAGCGTCCGGCGGGCGGCCAGCGCCAGGTCGCGGTTGTGCCTGCGCACCTCGGGCCAGCCACCGGGGCGCATCGACGCCATCGCCTCGATCGCGTCGGGCGCGCAGAGCCAGGGCGAATAGTCCATGGAGCCGACGAAGTCGAACTCGAGTCGGAATCGGGAACGGTCGGTGCGGGGCGAATTGGCGGCGTGGGAGATGACCAGCGGGCGGATCTGCCGCTGGCGGTCGGGCCGCACGTAGAGGAACGCGCAGCCCTTGGGCGCGCTGACCCACTTGTGCAGGTTGCCGGTGCAGTACGCCGGCGCGAGCGCGGCAAGGTCAAAGTCAACCATCCCCGGCGCGTGGGCGCTGTCGAGCAGAACGTCGACGCCGCGCGACTGGATCGCCGGGATCATCGATTCCACCGGCATGCGCACGGCCGAGGGGCTGGTGATGTGGCTGAGCAGCACCAGTCGCGTGCGCGGGGTGATGCGCGACATGACGGCGTCGGCCATGGCCCGCGACGAGGGCACGGGCCAGGGCATGTCGGCGCAGATGACCGCGGCGCCGGTGCGCTGCGCGGCGTAGCGGACGGCGTTGTTGCAGGCGTTGTACTCGTGGGTGCTGATGAGCAGCTCGTCGCCCGGGCGCCAGTCGATAGACCGCACCACGGTGTTCACGCCGGCGGTGGCGTTGTGGACGAAGGCCAGGTCGTCGGCGGGGCAGTTCACGAAGCGGGCCACGGCGGCGCGGGCCGTGTCGAGCGCCGGCTCGAGGTGCTCGACCATGAAGGCGACCGGGTCGAGCTCGCAGCGGCGGCGCCACTCGTCCTGCCGGCGCTGCACGTCGATCGGCACCGCGCCGAACGGGCCGTGGTTGAGAAAGACCAGCGAACGGTCGAGCGAGAACCGCTCGATCGACGGGGCGTAGGGAGGCGGTTGCATGCGCCAGCGTAGGGCCCGCCGTTCAGCCGCTGATGTCGAGCGAACGGCCGACCTGCACGGCGACCGCCGCGGCATTCTTGTCCCACGGCGCGCGGTACAGCGGCAGGGCATCGTGATCCCGAACGACTGCCGGGGCGGAAGTCGGCGCCACGGCAACGGACGGGCGGGGCTGAGCGCCGGAGAAATCGACCGCTCCCGGCACGGTTGCCGCGACGAGTTGACGGGCCCCGGAAGCCTCGACCGCGTCGAGGCTCGGACGCCCGGCCTGGGGCGCTGCGTGCGCCCGCTCGACCTTGGCGAGCACGGGGGCGAACTCCGCGCGGTCAGCGCCGGCGGCGGGCGCGGGACCCGTCGGCGTTGCGGCGGCGCCGCTTCCGTACGCACGGGCGACGTGGAAGGGGATGGTGGGCGGAATGGAACCGTCGATGCGCATGTCGGAACCAGAGCCTAGCGGGAGCGCCGCCGAGCCGCCTCGGCGGAGCGTGGGCCATCGACCACGGCCGTTGTCCACCTTGAGAAAGCAGTTGCAAGGTCCTGACACAATCCTCACACTGTGTGCGGATCACCCGAACAAAGGGGTTCCCTACCGTGCGATCGCGCAAGCGCTGCCGCTCGAAGGAGAATCCCGATGCTGCTGCCCGACGAACCCCACCCCGAGAGCGTTCACCCCGTGAGCCACGAAGTTCAGATCGAGAAGCAGATCAAGTCGATCCGCGGCCGGCTGATGCAGGAGGCGGCCAGCGCGATCGGGATGGTGGAGAGCGCGGTCGACGCGCTGATGCGCCTGGACGTGCAGGCGGCGCGGGCGGTGATGGGGCGCGACGACGAGGTCGACCGGGAAGAAGTCCGGATCGAAGAGGAGTGCTTCCGGCTGCTGACGCTCTTCAACCCCGTCGCCCGCGACTTCCGCGAGGTGGCGACCATGCTCAAGGTCAACGGCGACCTGGAGCGCGTGGCGGACCACGCGACCAGCGTGGCCAAGCAGACGGTGAAACTGGCGAAGCTCGGCGTGCCGCAATGGCCGACCTCGCTGCAGGAACTGACGCACCGCGTGCCCATGATGTGCCACGCGCTGCTGGCGGCGCTGCAGCGGGACGACGCCGTCGCCGCCCGCGCCGTGATGAACAACGACGAGGCCATCGACAAGCTGGTCAAGCGGCTGTTCGAGGAGGCCATCGAGAGCATGGGCGACGACCGAAACTCCACGGCGGTCGGCATGCTGATGTACCGCTGCGGGCGCGAGCTGGAACGCATCGGCGACCTCATGAAGAACATCGCCGAGGACCTGATCTACCTCGTCACCGGCTCGATCGTGCGCCACGAGGCCAAGCAAGCAAAGGCCCCAACGCCGGAGTGAACACACGGGGCGTTGTGCTCCGCGGCGATTCTGATAGGCTCCGAGCATGGTGCTGGCGGGGTTGATCACGCTCAACGTGCTGGCGGTCGCGGGCATGCTCCTGCTGGCCCGCGGGCTGATCGGCCGCAGGATCAACGACCATCCGATCTGTGCCGGTTGCGGTTTCGATCTCGTCGGCGTGTTCGACCCCAGCGCCGCCCAGCGGCCGCCCTGCCCGGAGTGCGGGCGCCCGCTGAACCTCTCGGTGGCGATCCGGCACGGCGCCCGCGTGCGGCGGCCCGCGTGGATCGTCGCCGGGGCGGTGCTGCTGGCCGCGACGCTCGGGCCGCAGTTGGCGGTGGTCGGCGTTTCCATCGCCGGGGGGAACTTCCGCGCGGCGTTCCCGACCTGGGCGCTGATCCTGGAGCTGAGCGCCGGCGGGTTTGCCGACCGCAACGCCGCGCTGCTGCAACTGGACGCCCGTCTGAAGGCCGGCACGCTGGACCGTGCGGAGGTGGACCGGATCGTGGCGGTGGCGCTGGAGGCGGTGGCGGACGAGCGGACGGTGTGGAACCCGGCGTGGGGCGCGTTCGTGGTGGCGGCGCGGGGCGGGAAGATGGTGAGCGACGCGGACTACGGGCGGTTCCTGCGGCTGGCCGCCTCGCCTCGGATCGAAGCGCGGAAGGTCGTCGTCGCTGGCGGGTCGCTGGCCGTGCGGTTCGGGGTTCGACCGGACCGGGCGGCAGCGGGCCAGTGCGGGTATCTGGAGTGGTCCGGCGCGACGGTGCACGTGGGCGATGTGGAAGTGTCCGGAAGGTCCGCCCACTCGGGCACGATGGCCATTGCCCTGGGCAGCAACGCCGAGTCGGCCTGGGCCCTGACGTTGCCGTCGGACCTGGAAGCCCGCACCTGGCCCAGCACGCTGAAGGTGCGACTGCGGGTCACCGAGTCGCCCGGCGGCCCGGCGCTGGCCGAGTGGGAACTGGTCTCGCCGCAGGTGATCGAGGTTCGGCCCGCGGGAAGCCGGACGGTGGAGGTCATCGCCCCGGCGGAGCACCAGGAGACGTTCGAGCGTCTGCTGGTCGGAAATCCCCGGGCCGTCCGGGTGGAACGGACCGCCGGATCGCGCTCCATCCCAGCGCACGTCAGCGTGGTGCTGGATGGGAGCAACCTGCCCGTCGACGCGGCGTTCGAGGTCGTGCTCCGGAGCCGGGGCGACCCGGCCCGCCGGTGGTCGATCGGGCACGTGCAGTTCCGGGCAGGCCAGCAGATGCACTACTCGGTCGGGGTCGATATCGAAGGGTTCGATGAGAAGGTAGTGGATGTGCTGCTGGAGGCCAGCGGCACGTCGGCGGAGAGGACCGTGGACCTGGTGCGATACTGGGGCGGCACGGTGGTGGTCCCCGCGGCGCCGGTGGTCGAGGGGCCCTAGGCGGCCAAATTGACGTAGGCGAGCGCTTGCATCGCGGGCCGGGGGCGGTATCGTTTTGGTGCTCGTAGTCGCTCGACGGAGCCGCGCCGGGGCAGTGAACGCCGCCGGCGCGTGTGCGCGAGGGTTCGCGCGTCGAGCTTCGCCTTGCGAGAGCGCCTCGGCGCTCCACCTTCCGCCCCCCACTGATGCTGCGTTGAAGTCGATCGGCGCCGGGACAGCGCCCGGGTGAACCTATCCGATCGGCGCGGCGGAACGCAGTCGGCATCGCCAGGACGGGGCGCAGGAAGCGTCAGGACCCACCAGAGCCATGGCAACGATCTCGACCGGCAAGAACGCGTTCATCCACGGCCGCTGGACGGCGGACGAGTCCGCCCGGCTCTACGGCGTGAACGATTGGGGCAAGGGGTACGTGGGCGTCAACGATCAGGGCCACATCGTCGTGATGCCCACGAAGGACCCCGCGCGTCGCATCGACCTGCACGAGGTGGTGCAGGGCCTGCGCGAGCGCGGCATCCACACGCCGGTGCTGCTGCGGTTCAACGACATCCTGGATCACCGGCTGCGCGAGATCCGGGCGGCGTTCGACAACGCGATGGCCGAGCACCAGTACAAAGGCGGGTACTGCTGCGTCTACCCGATCAAGGTGAACCAGCAGCGGCACGTCTGCGAGCAGGTGGCCAACCTCGCGGTGGAGCTCGGGTTCGGCCTGGAGGCCGGCAGCAAGCCGGAGCTGCTGGCGGTGCTGGGGCTGAGCGCCACGGCGGGCGGGCCGGGCGTCAACGGCATGCCGATCATCTGCAACGGCTTCAAGGACTCGGAGTTCATCGAGACGGTGATCCTGGCGACCAAGCTGGGCAGGAACATCATCCCGGTGGTCGAGAAGTTCAGCGAGCTGGAGCTGGTGGTCAAGCACGCCAAGGCCTACGGCGTGCGCCCGAAGATCGGCGTGCGGGTGAAGCTGTCGTCGCGGGGGGCGGGGCGCTGGGAGGCCTCGGCGGGGGTGCGGAGCAAGTTCGGCCTGTTCGTCAGCGAGGTGCTCCAGGCTGTGGAGTACCTCAAGGCCCACGACATGCTCGACTGCCTGAAGCTGGTGCACTGCCACGTGGGCAGCCAGCTGTACGACATCCGCGTGCTCAAGAACGCGGTCAACGAGCTCACGCACATCTACACCGAACTGCACCGCCTGGGCGCCGGCGTCACGATGCTGGACATCGGCGGCGGCATGGGCGTGGACTACGACGGGAGCCAGAGCGCCTGGTCCAGCAGCATCAACTACAGCGTGCAGGAGTACGCCGCCGACGTCGTCTACCGCATCAAGAGCGTCTGCGAGGACGCCAAGGTGCCGCACCCGTTGATCGTTTCGGAGTCTGGACGGGCGATGGTGGCCTATTCGTCGGTCATGATCATGGACGTGCTGGGCACCAGCCGCTTCGAGGCCAACCCCAGCACCGAGCGGATGGAAGCGGCGATGAAGGCCGAGACCGAGCGCGGCGGCGAGGTGCCGCAGCCGGTGCTCGACCTGCTGGAGACGTACCGCTCGCTGACCGACCGCAACCTGCTCGAAACATACCACGACGCCACGCAGGCCCGCGACGAGGCCATGAGCCTGTTCAGCCTCGGCTACATGTCTCTGCCGATGCGCGCGGTCGCCGAGCAGCTGTTCTGGGCCATCGGACACAAGCTGTTGGACCGCGCCAGCCGCCGGGGCAGCGAGCTGCCCGACGAGTTCGAGAGCCTGCCGGAACTGCTCAGCGACATCTACTTCTGCAACTTCTCGCTGTTCCAGAGCATGCCCGACTCGTGGGCCATCGACCAGCTCTTCCCCATCGTGCCGATCCACCGGCTGAACGAAGAACCGACGCGCCGCGGCATCCTGGCCGACATCACCTGCGACAGCGACGGCAAGATCGACCACTTCGTGGACAAGCGGATCGACAAGAAGACGCTGGAACTGCACGAGGTGCGCGACCTGCCCGGAGAGGGCGCGGGCGTCGAGCCGTATTACCTGGGCGTGTTCCTGCTGGGCGCGTACCAGGAGATTCTGGGCGACCTGCACAACCTGCTGGGCGACACCCACGCCGTGCACGTGTCGCTCGCCGCCGACGGCCAGTGGGAGATCGACGAGGTCATCGAGGGCGACACCGTCGAGGAAGTGCTCCAGTACGTGCAGTACGACATCGGCGACATGAAGCGGGCCATGCGCCAGGACATCGAGGCCGCGTGCCGACAGGGCCGGCTCACGCTGCCCGAGGGCAAGAGCCTGCTGAAGTTCTACGACGACGGGCTTGAGGGGTACACCTATCTCGAAGAGTGAACGCCCACGGGCCGACGCGGGTAGGCTGCCCCGATGGGTATCCCGTGCCTGCTCGTCGCCCTGATCGGTTCGCTGCTCGGCCAACCGGCACCCGAGCCGCCCCCGGCGCACGCGGTGGTGCTGGTGATGCTCGACGGCCTTCGCTGGCAGGAGGTCTTCGGCGGGGCCGACGAGCGGCTGTTGACGCCGCGGTTCGCCGTGGACCAGAACGACCGCGCCCGGCTGCTCGAGCGCTTCGGCGGGCCGACGGCCGAGGCCCGGCGGGCAGCGCTGATGCCGCGTCTGTGGTCGCGAATCGCGCGCGACGGCCAGGCGTTCGGCGATCGGCTCGGGCCCGAACCGGCGCCGGCGCGCGTGCGCAACGCGTTCAACGTGAGCTACCCCGGGTACAGCGAGGTGTTCTGCGGCTTCGCGGACGACCGGATCAAGGACAACCGCAAGGTGATGAACCCCAACGTCACGGTCTTCGAGTGGCTCAACGGCCACCGGCCGTTCGCCGGACGCGTGGCGGCGTTCGGCGGGTGGGACGTGTTCCCGTTCATCTTCAACGCCGAGCGGTGCGGCTT
The DNA here is from genome assembly GCA_026126345.1 of Phycisphaeraceae bacterium. Classification (GTDB taxonomy): domain Bacteria; phylum Planctomycetota; class Phycisphaerae; order Phycisphaerales; family UBA1924; genus JAHCJH01. The sequence continues at coordinate 11,752 of JAHCJH010000037.1, forward strand.
CCCCGTGGACGACGGCTGCTCGCCGGTGACCTTCGGCGTCGTCAACGACCGCATCGACACCGTCAACCGTCTGCGCGCCGACACGCCGTACCGCTGGGGCCCCGGCGCGCCGTTCGATGCGCTGGTGTACCACGCGGCCCGGGAGTGGATCCGGCTCAACCGGCCGCGCGTCGTCTTCCTGGGCCTGGGCGAAACCGACGAGTGGGCTCACGAGGGTCGCTACGGCGACTACCTGCGCGCCGCGCACCGTGCCGACGCGTTGATCGCCGACCTGTGGGACGCGATGCAGGCGATCGATGAATACCGGGGCCGAACCGCGTTCATCCTCACGTGCGACCACGGACGCGGCGGGGGCGACGCCGCCGGCGCTGCGCCCGAGCAGTGGCGCGACCACAACAACAAGACACCGGGCGCGGAGCAGACCTGGATCGCGGCGTTCGGCTCCGGAGTCCGCCCCGCCGGCGTGCGCTCGGGGCTTGCCGAAGTGGGACAGGACCAGATCGCCGCGACCCTCGCCGCGCTGCTCGGGCGGGACTACAACGCCGCGCAGCCCAAGGCGGGCCCGCCGTTACCCGGCGTGGTCGGCGGTGGGCCGGCTCGACGCCCGGAGGATTGAGACCGTCGCTTACTGGCCGCCGAGCTTCCTGGCGGCCTCGGTGAGCTGCTTCATGAGCGACTCGCCCTCGGCGCGAATCTTCTCCGACAGCGGCTGCCATTGTTCGATCGCGGCCGTGCGCAGTTCCTCGGCCTTCTTCGCCAGGGACGACGCCTTGACCTTGGCGTCGTCCAGCATCGGCTGGACGGCCTGGCGCACGCTCTCGGGCGCCTTCTGCGCCTTGGACGTCAGTTCGTCGATCGACTTGCGGGCGCCCTCGGCCATCTGCCGGAGCCCGTCGGCCGCCTGGTTCTGAGCCTCGGTGAGCTGCCGGGCCATTTCCGGCGGCAGCTTCTGGCCCGTGGCCTCCTCGACGGCGCGAACGGCGCGCTTGGCAGCGTCTTCCTTCTTCTCGCAACCGACGGCGAATGCCGCCAGCGCCGCGAGCACCACGATGGCCGGTCGGTTCATGGCGATTCCCCTGGTGAGCCCCGAACGGTAGCCGGCCCGTCGCGGCCCGGGCGCTCCGCCGGCCCTCGCGACACCGCCGGGCCGGCGGACGTCCGGTAGCATGTCGCACGATGCCACAGCCTCAGAAGAACGTGACCCCTCCCGATGCGGCCGCCGATCGGCAGGCCCTGCTGCAAGCGCTCTCCAGGCAGTACCCGACCGTCGAATCTGCCGTGGCCGAGGCGGCGGGCCTTCGGGCCACGCTGGACCTGCCGATGGGGTTGGTGCACGTGATCAGCGACATCCACGGCGAGGATGAGAAACTCCGGCACGTGATCCACAACGGCTCGGGGGCGCTCCGCCCGCTGGTGGAGCGCGTGCTGGCCGATCGGCTGAGCCCCGAGGAGCGCCAACGGTTCCTGGCGATCCTCTACTACCCGCGCGAGGCGCTGGGGGCGATGTCGCCGGGGCTGGTGGCGTCGGGCGAGCGCACGGCCTGGGTGCACCGCACGCTCGGCCTGCAGTGCGAGATCATCCGCGCGCTCCGCAAGACCTACCGGCGGGAACGGGTCGAGCGGCTCACGCCCCCCCACTACCGCGAGCTGTTCGTCGAGATGCTCTCGGGCCAGCGGCCCGAGTTCCCCCGTGCGATGCTCGAGCACATGGCGCGCTTCGACCGCGACTGGGGCGCCATCCGCGAGGCCTCGCGCCTGATCCGCCACCTGGCGTCGGCGGAAATCATCGTCGCCGGCGACCTGGGCGACCGCGGCCCGCGCATCGACCGGGTCATCGACATCCTGATGCGCCAGCCGCGCGTCAGCCTGCTGTGGGGCAATCACGACGCGATCTGGATGGGCGCCTCGCTCGGTCACGAGCCGTGCCTGCTGACGGTGCTGCGGTTCAGCGCGCGGTACCGCCGGGCGGCCCAGCTGGAAGAGGGCTACGGCATCCTCACGACGCCGCTGGAGAAACTGGTCCGCGACTGCTACGGCGACGACCCGGCCGAGCGCTTCGTGCCCAAGGGCGAGGGGATCCGCGACCAGCTGACCGTCGCGCGGATGCAGAAGGCCCTGGCGATCATGCAGTTCAAGTCCGAGGGGCAGATGTTCGCCCGCCGGCCCGAGTGGGGCCTGGAGCACCGCCGGTTGCTGCACCGCATCGACTTCAAGGCGGGCACCATCACCCTCGACGGGGTCGCGCACCGGCTGCTCGACACGCACCTGCCGACCGTGGACCCGCGCGACCCCTACGCCTTCAACGACGCCGAGCGCCGCTGCCTGGACCTGATCGCCGACTCGTTCCGCCGTTCCCAGAAACTGCGCGACCACATGCGCTGGCTCGTCCGTCGCGGGCACATGTGGACCCGGCGCGACGACGTGCTCGTCTTCCACGCCTGCGTGCCGGTCGATGATGCGGGCACGCCGCTGCCGCTGAACGTGGACGGCGCCGAGCATTCCGGGCGCTCACTCATGGATGCGCTGGCGTCGGTCGTGCGCCGGGCGTTCAGGAAAGGCCCCTTCCGCGCCGACGAGGACGCCGATTGGCTGTGGTACCTCTGGGGCGGGCCGCGCTCCCCCCTGTTCGGAAAGGACCGCCTGGCGACCTTCGAAACCCACTTCATCGAAGACAAGGCGACCCACAAGGAAAAGAAGAATCCGTATTTCGAGCTCATGCACGACGAGGCGTTCATCCGGCGCATCGGCGCGCTGTTCGGCTGCGGCGACGATGTGCTCATCGTCAACGGCCACGTGCCCGTCAAGGTCGAGAAGGGCGAGCGGCCCGTGAAGCGCGGCGGCAACGCCGTCACCATCGACGGCGCCTTCAGCGAGGCCTACGGCGACCGCGGGTACACCCTGGTGCTCAAGCCCGACCGCGTGGACCTCGCCGAGCACGCCCCGTTCCCCGGCGTCGAGCGCGTCATCGCCTCCGGCGCCGACATCGTGCCCACCATCCAGACCATCAAGATCTACCCCAGGCCACGCCGCGTCCGCGACGTCGAGGAAGGCCGCCGGGTCCAGCGCATGATCGACACGCTCGAATCGCTCGCCGCGGCGTACCAGGAGGGCACCCTCGACGAGTCGCGCGATCCGTGAACCGCCGGCGGACGTGACAACGCCGCCGCGGGTTGCGCGGCGGCGCTGAAGGACGGCGCGGTCGGCTCGGATCAGCGTCCGGACTTGAGCAGATCGCGGATCTCGCCCAGCAGCAGCTCCTGCTTGCTGGGGGGCGCGGGCGGGACCGGCGGCGGCGGGGGCGGGTTCTGCTCGAGCCGCTTGCGGGCGGTGTTGATCGCCTTGACCAGCAGGAACACGGCGAACGCCACCAGGATGAACTGGATGGTGGCGTTGATGAACCGGCCGTACATGATCTCGACGGCCTTGCCGTCGGCCTTGCTCACCGGCAGCGCGATCGAGAGCTTCGAGAAATCGACGCTGCCGATGATCCAGCCCAAGGGGGGCATGAGCACATCGTCGACCAGCGAGGACACGATCTTGCCGAACGCGGCTCCGATGATGATGCCGACCGCCAGGTCGATGACGTTGCCCTTCATGGCAAAGTCGCGGAACTCCTTGACGATCCCCATACGAAACCTCCAATCGAGTCGACCCGGACGGGATGTCCGGCGCGGCGGCCAGCGTAACCAGCCGGAGAACGGTCGCACCGCGAATGGCGCTCGTGCACAACGTCCCGCGATGTTCGCGTTCTGAGCGGGTCCCCGGCCACCCAATCGGGGCATTTGAGCACCGCGGAAGCCTCCCAGACTTGAACTGAGGGCTCATGGTCGATATATCTACATCTTACTCCAGATATCTAGAACGAGGGACCCATGAACTCGCTCTCCAACGCCCCGGTCGTCTCCAATTCCCAGGCACATGCCGGCGCCCCCGCGCACGGCTCGGCACCCCGTCAGGCTCGGCGCCCGCTCGGGCCGACGGCCTTTCTCGCGGCTTCCGGCATCATGGCTCCGATCTTTGCGATCGGCGCGTGGATGATGGCCGACTCGCATGCCGCGGCCGAGGCGGTCCGGCGCGGGGTGGCCGAAGCGCTATCCGCCCACGCCAACCTGGTCGCCGCCGCCCCGCTGCCCACGCTGGCGGTGAGCGAAGCGGCGCGCGGACGCGACGTCTTCCTGAACGCCTGCGCTTCGTGCCACGGCCCGCAGGGCACGGGCGTCAAGGGCCTGGGCAAGGACCTGACCACCAGCAACTTCGTCGCCCGCCTGACCGACACGGAGTTCCGCCAGTTCATCATCGCCGGCCGGCCGGACGCCAAGCCCATGCCCATGCCCCCGCGCGCCGGGCGTGAGGACCTTTCCGACGACGACCTGGCCCGGGTGGTGATGTTCGTGCGCGGCCTGCAGGACCCGCGCCGCATGCCCGAGTTGCCGGCGCCCGCGCCGGTGGCCGTGGCCGGGACGCCCAACGAGGCGCAGAAGGCCGCGGCCCTGGCCGCCGCCGGCGGCGATGTGGAACTGGCCAAGTACATCGCCAGCGGCGATCGGTTGTTCCACTCGGCGTGCAACGCCTGCCATGGCAAGGCGGGCGTGGGCATCGCCGGCAACGGCAAGGCGCTGGCGAACAACGCGTTCATCGGCTCGCTGAGCGACGACGACCTGCTGGAGTTCCTGAAGAAGGGCCGGGCCCCCTCGGACCCGAAGAACACCACCGGCATCCAGATGCCCCCCAAGGGCGGCAATCCCGCGCTGAGCGAGGACGACCTGCTCGACATCATCGCCTACCTGCGGACGCTCCAGGGCCCGGCAAACAAAGCCGCGGCCTCGAAGTAACCCACCCCGCGCCGAGGCGCGGCCCGTGCGGGCCGCGACGTTCGGCGCCCTAGCGGAGACTTGACCATGAGGACGTACGCACACAAGAACGCGGCGCGGCGGCTGGGGATCGGCCTGCTGACGCTGGGCGTGCTGGTCGGCGGCGTGGCCAGCGCCGCGCACGGCCAACCGGAGACACGCCGCCGTCGCGGCGGCGCCGAGGCCAAGCCGGTGGAGCTGACCGCCGAGCAGGTGGCGCAGCTCACCAAGCTCGCCAACGAACGGAAGCTGAACGTTGACGACCTGATGTCAGCGGCCAAGACGTTCATGCCCAGCGGCCGGCACGACGACTACGTGATGTTCTCGTCCGGCGGTCAGAGCGGGCAGGTGTTCGCCATCGGCGTGCCGAGCATGCGCCTGCTGCGTTCGATCTCGGTCTTCACGCCCGAGTCGTGGCAGGGCTACGGCTTCGCCGGCGACAACGACCCCGTGCAGGAATCGCTGAAGATCAACGGCAAGCCCGTCAACTGGGGCGACACGCACCACCCGGCCCTGTCCGAGACCAAGGGCGACTACGACGGCCAGTTCCTGTTCATCGGCGACAAGGCCAACGCCCGCGTCGCGGTGATCGATCTGCGCGACTGGGAGACCAAGCAGATCGTCAAGAACCCCCTGACCATCAGCGACCACGGCGCCGCCTTCGTGACGCCCAACACCGACTACGTCATCGAGGGCGGGCAGTACGCCACCGTGCTGGGCTACGGCTACGCCCCACCCGAGGAGTACAAGAAGTCCTACCGCGGCATGGTGACGATGTGGAAGTTCGACCGGGCCAGGGGCCGGATCGACGTGGCCAACTCGTTCGCCATCGAGCTGCCCCCCTACTGGCAGGACCTGGCCGACGCCGGCAAGAACGCCAGCGACGGGTTCTTCTTCATCAACTCCTTCAACGTCGAGATGGCGACCGGCGGCGTCGAGAAGGGCAACCCGCCCTTCGAGGCCGGCGCCAGCAAGCGCGACATGGACTACCTGCACATCGTCGACTGGCGCAAGGCCGAGGCCGCCTTCAAGGCCGGCAAGGTCAAGCAGATCAACGGCTTCCCGGTGATCATGCTCGACACCAGCATCGCCGAGGGCATTCTCTACTTCGCGCCCGAGCCCAAGAGCCCCCACGGCGTGGACGTCACGCCCAACGGCCAGTACATGATCGTCGCGGGCAAGCTCGACCCGCACGTCACGGTCTACTCGATCGAGAAGGTCAAGAAGGCCATCGCCGACAAGAAGTTCAGCGGCAAGGACGACTACGGCGTGCCGGTGCTCGACTTTGACGCCGTCAAGGAAGCGCAGGTGGAACTGGGCCTCGGCCCCCTGCACACGCAGTTCGACGACAAGGGCTACGCCTACACGTCGCTGTTCCTCGACTCGGCCGTCGCCCGCTGGAGCCTCGGCGGCGAGTACGCCGGCCTCCACGGCGAGCAGCCCTGGAAGCTCGTGCACAAGACCCCGGTTCAGTACAACATCGGCCACCTGTGCGCCGCGGAGGGCGACACCGTCTCCCCCGACGGCAAGTACCTCGTCAGCATGTCCAAGTGGTCGGTCGACCGCTTCCTGACCACCGGACCGCTGCTGCCGCAGAACTTCCAGCTCCTGGACATCGCCCAGGGCGGCACGGCCATGCCGGTCATCTTCGACATGCCCATCGGCGTGGGCGAGCCGCACTACTGCCAGATGATCAAGGCCGACAAGCTCCAGTCGTGGAAGGTCTACCCCGAAGTCGGCTGGAACCCGCACGTCCAGCGGCTCGATCCCAACGCGCCCAAGAAGGGCGAAGAGGGCGTGACGCGCGACGGCAACAAGGTGCTGGTCAAGATGACCGCCGTCCGCAGCCACTTCTTCCCCGAGCACGTCGAGGTCAACGAGGGCGACGAAGTCACCTGGCGCATCACCGCCATCGAGACCGCGCAGGACGCCACCCACGGCTTCTGTATCGGCGCGTACAACATCAACCTCTCCCTCGAGCCGGGCGAGTACGCCGAGTTCAAGTTCGTCGCCGACCGGCCCGGCACCTACCCCTTCTACTGCACCGAGTTCTGCTCGGCGCTCCACCTGGAGATGATGGGCTACCTGCACGTCAAGCCGCGGGCGCAGCGCGCCGGCGCGGACAAGTAGTCAAACCCTCGGTCCTCCCGGGGCCAACGCCCCGGGTGGGTCATCCCGCCGCGCCGCGACCCGGGCGCGCCCGAACCACGGAGCCCCCACATGCCCGGCTTCCTCGAGTCCATCATCGGCCCCCGCGTCCCCGAGGACCTGCTCCGCCGCCACCGGCTGCGCTTCCTCACCCCCACCTTCATCTTCATGGCCGCGCGCGTGCTGCTGCTCATCTCCATCTTCCTCCCCTACTGGCACATGGAGCTCGAAGCCCCGCAGTACCCCAACGGCCTGTTCCTGACCGCCTACGTCAATCACCTCACCGGAGACGTGCGCGAGATCGACGGCCTGAACCACTACATCGGCATGCGGCCCCTGGGCGAGGCCGCGGCGTTCGAGCGCGCCGCCTCGGTCTGGATGATCATCGCCATGTTCCTGCTGGTCGAGGGCGCCGCGTTCATCCACAGCCGCTGGGCCGTGCTGCTGGCCCTGCCGGCCGTCACCTTCCCCGGCGGGTTCATCGCCGACCTGTACTACTGGATGCGCACCTTCGGGCTCAACCTCAACCCGGAGGCGCCGCTGTCGGCCAGCGTGAAGCCGTTTGTCCCGACCGTCATCGGTGAAGGCGGCATCGGGCAGTTCAAGACCTACGCCTCGCTCGGAACCGGCTACTGGCTGGCTGTCGCTTCCGCAGGGATGATCGTTGTCGGGTTCTACTTCCACCGCCGCGCCTACCGCCCGCTGACCGCCCGCGCCGCCACGCCCGTGCCGGGAGCCCGCGCATGAACCGCCGCCGGCGAGCCATCACGGCAACGCTGGTCACGCTGGCGGCCCTCTGGTCCGCCCCCGCCGCGGCGCAGACGCACGATGCGCCCGCGGCACGACCCGCCGACGCGTCGCCCCGCGCGCCGCTGGGTGAGCTCGGCCGCCGCATCGCTTCGGCGCCGGCCGGCTCCACGATCGTCGTGGAGCCCGGGGTCTACCGCGAGCACCTGACGATCGACCGGCCCCTGGCGCTCGTCGGCCGCCCCGGCGCCGTCATCGACGGCGGCGGCAGCGGCGACATCATCGAGATCACCGCGCCCGACGTGACCGTCCGCGGGTTGACCGTCCGCAACACCGGCATCGACCTGGACAAGGAGAACGCCGCGGTCCGCGTGCTGGCCCCCCGCGCCACCCTCGAGTCGCTGGTGCTCGAGGACGTGCTGTTCGGCATCGACCTGCGCGAGGCGCCCGACAGCACCCTGCGCGGCAACACCGTTGGGGGCAAGCGCCTCGACATCGCCCGGCGCGGCGACGGCCTGCGGCTGTGGCGCTCCGATCGCTGCCTGGTCGAGGGCAACACCATCCACGACGGGCGCGACGCCATCATCTGGTACAGCACCGGCGTCACCGTCCGCGACAACCACGGGCGCGACTGCCGCTACGGCCTGCACCTGATGTTCAGCGACTCGGTCACCATCGAGTCCAACCGCTTCGAGAACAACTCCGTCGGCGTGTACCTCATGTACAGCACCGGCGTCGAAGTCCGCGGCAATCGGCTCACCGGCAACCGCGGGCCCAGCGGCTACGGCCTGGGCCTCAAGGAAACCGACCGCTTCACCGTCCGCGACAACCTCATCGCCGCCAACCGCGCCGGCATCTACATCGACGGCTCGCCCTTCACCGCCTCCATCCCCGGCACCTTCACCCGGAACACCGTCGCCTGCAACGACGTCGGCGTCGTGTTCCTGCCCTCGGCCCGCGGCAACGAGCTGTACGAGAACAACTTCATCGACAACATCGACCAGATCGCCGTCGCGGGGCGGGGCGACCTGTCGGCCAACAGCTTCTTCAAGGGCGAGCGCGGGAACTTCTGGAGCGACTACACGGGCTACGACCTCAACCACGACGGCGTGGGCGACTTCGTCCACGAGTCGCAGACGCTCTTCGAGAACCTGATGGACCGCAACCCGTCGCTCCGCCTGATGCTCTTCAGCCCCGCGCAACAGGCCATCGAGTTCGTGGGGCGGGCGGTGCCGGCGATCCGCCCCGAAGCCAAGTTCACCGACGAGGTGCCCCTGATGCGCCCCGTCGAGATCACCGTTTCCGCCCCCGACGCCCCCGCCGGCGCCCCGGCGCAGGCCATCGGGGCCGCGCTGCTGCTGATCGTCGGCGGTGGCCTGGTGGGTCTGGCCCGCGCGGGCCGAAGCGCGACCGGAGGTGTCGCATGATCCGCATCGAGAACGTCTCCAAGCGCTTCGGCCGAACCCGCGCCGTCGACAGCGTGTCGCTCGCCCTTCCCGCCGGCGACAGCGTGGCGCTCTGGGGCGCCAACGGCGCGGGCAAGACCACGCTCATCCGCTGCTTGCTGGGCCTGCTGCGGTTCCAGGGGCGCATCGCCGTCGGCGGGCGCGACGTGCTGCGCGACGGCAAGCGCGCCCGGCTGCTGGTCGGCTACGTCCCGCAGGAGCTCGGCTTCCACGACGAGCTCGGCGTTGCCGAGGCCGTGCGCTTCTTCGGCCGGCTCAAGGGCATCGCCAGACTCGACGCCGAGGCCGCGTTGGCCTCCGTCGGCCTGGCCGGGCACGGCGGCAAGCGCGTCCGCGAGCTCTCCGGCGGCATGAAGCAGCGCCTGGCCCTTTCCATCGCCCTGCTCGGTGACCCGCCCGTACTGGTGCTCGACGAAGTGACCGCCAGCCTCGACGCCGTCGGACGCGAGGAGCTCGTCGGGCTGCTCGGCGGCCTCTCGGGCCAGGGGCGCACGATGCTGTTCGCGTCTCACCGGCCCGAGGAAGTCGCCGTTCTGGCCCGGCGCGTCGCCGTCATGGAGCGCGGGCGCATCGTCCGCACCGTCCTCGCCGCCGAGTTCGCCTCGGCGCACCAGGGCCGGGCCGTGCTCCACCTGGTCATGGCGGCCGAGCACCGCGACCGGGCCGTGCGCTCGCTGACCGACGGCGGCTTCGCCGCCAGCCTCAACGGCGTGGGCGTGCTGGTGCACGTCGCGCCGGAGCACAAGGCGGCGCCCTTCCGCCTGCTGGCACGGGCGGGCATCGCCATCGACGACTTCGACATCACCCCGGTTCCGGAGCGCACGCCATGAACGCCATCTCCGCCCAGGCCGCCGCGCTCGACCAGCCCGTGCCCCGCCGCGCACCGAGCGTCCCTTCCACCATCGCCGCCGTCGCGGGGCGATCGTTGCGCGACGCGATCCGCAGCCGCTGGTTCGTTCTCTACACCCTGGCCTTCGCCGTGCTGGGACTGGCCGTGTCGTTCGTCTCGGCCGCCGGGGCGGGCGGCGCGGGGCTCTCGGGCTTCGGCCGAACCACCGCCGGGCTGATCAACCTCGTCCTGCTGGTCGTCCCGCTCATGGCCCTGACCGCCGGCGCCGCCTCGATCGCCGGCGACCGCGAGCGCGGCATGCTGGCCTACCTGCTGGCCCAACCCGTCCGCCGGTGCGAGGTGCTGCTGGGCGTCTACGCCGGACTTGCCGGCGCGCTGGTGGCCAGCGTCTGCCTGGGCCTGGGCGTGTGCGGGGCGATCCTGGCGGCCCGCGGCATGCGCACCGGCGCCGGCAGCATGCTCTGGCTCGCCGGGCTCTCGATCGCGCTGGCGCTGGGCATGCTCAGCGTCGGCGTGCTCATCTCCGTGCTGGCCCGCCGCGCTTCGGTCGCCGTCGGCACGGCCGTGTTCACCTGGCTGCTGCTGGTCTTCGTCAGCGACCTGGCCCTCATGGCCGGCGCGGTGGCGATGCGCCTGCGGATCCAGGAACTGCTCACGCTGGCGCTGCTCAACCCGCTGCAGGTCTTCAAGATGTGGTCGCTCCACGCCGCGGACGCGAGTCTCGACGTGCTCGGACCCGCCGGCCTCTACGCTTTGGACACCTGGGGCCCGTGGCTCCACGCCGTCTTCGGCGGGTGCATGCTCGGCTGGATCGTCCTGCCGCTCGTCGCCGCCGGCCTGTGCTTCTCCCGGAGGTCCCCGCTATGAACCGCGCACCCACCCGCTCCACTTCGATCACCGCGGCGACCTTGGTCGCGTTCGGCCTGCTGGCCTCGTGCTGCACCGGCGATCCGACGGGCGCACCCGAGCTCCGCCCCGGGCACGACCAGTGCGCCGAGTGCGGCATGATCATCAACGAGGGCCGCTTCGCGTCGGCCCTGCGCGTGGTCAAGGACGGGCGCGCCGAAGACCTGCTCTTCGACGACATCGGCTGCATGCTCAATTTCGAGCGCGAGCCCGACAGCCCCGCGGCCACGGCCCGGTTCGTGCACGACCACGCCACCGGCCGCTGGACCGACGGCAACACAGCCGTCTACCTCATGGCCGACCGCGACCGCCTCAGCACGCCCATGGGCTCGGGCATCGTCGCCTTCGCCGATCGCGCCGCCGCCGAGCGGGCCGCGCGCCAGCACGACGGACGCCTCCACGACTACCCCGGCATCGCCGCCGCCCGCAAGGCCTGGATGGAAGAACGCTACGGCAAACCCCCGGCCGGTCGCTGAGTTCGCACCCTCTCCCCGCGGAGCACCGACATGGTCTCCCAATCCGTCGAGTACGCCCTCCGGGCCATGGGCCACCTGGTCTCGCTCCGGGGCGTCGCGGCGACGTGCGAGGTCATCGCCCGCGCCACCCGCGTGCCCCAGGGTTACCTCTCGAAGATCATGCGCGACCTGGTCCGCGCCGATCTGGTGCATTCCCATCGCGGGCCCGGCGGCGGCTTCACCCTGGCGCGCGACGCGCGGACCATCACCGTGCTGGACGTGGTCAACGCCGTCGACCCCATCCGCCGCATCGAGTGCTGCCCGCTGGAAAACCCGCTGCACGCCACGCTCTGCCCGCTGCACAAGTGCCTCGACGATGCGCTGGCCCACATCGAGCAGTCCTTCCGCAAGGCCACGCTCGGCAGCGTGCTCGACGAGGCCGATCGCACCGCCGGATGCCGGACCCTCTTCAACCCCACCCCGCGCCCCGACATCAAGGAGGCATCATGACCGCCGCACTCCGCCCCGACGAATCCATCGGCCAGGCCGCGCGCCGCCACCCCGAGCTGCTGGCGGTCTTCGACCGCTTCGGCCTCGACTACTGCTGCCACGGCCGGCGCACCGTCGAGGAGGCGTGCCGGGCGGCCTCGGCCGACATCGCCGGGGTGCTCGCCGCCGCGAACGCCGCTCTGGCCCTGCCCGCCGCCACGCGCCCCGATCGCGACTGGGCCACCATGTCCATGTCCGACCTGTGCGACGACATCGAGCGCACCCACCACGTCTTCGCCCGCGACGCCCTGGCCCGCGCCGAAGCCCTCGCCGCCAAGGTCGCCGCGGCGCACGGCGACGCCCACCCCGCCCTGGCCCGCGTCCGCGAAGTCGTTCACGACCTCCGCGACCAGATGCTCGACCACATGATCCGCGAGGAGCGGGTGCTCTTCCCCTGGCTCCGCCGGCTGGAACGCCACGATTCGCTGCACGTCGGCCCGCCCTGGAGCGTCAGGCGGCCCATCGACTGCATGGTGCACGACCACGAATCCGTCGCCGGGGCGTTCCAGCGCCTGCGCGCCCTCACCACCGACTACACCCCGCCGCCGGGCACGTGCGGCTCCGTCGCCATGCTCATGACCGTGCTGCGCGACCTGGAGCGCGACACCCGCACCCACATCCACAAGGAGAACAACATCCTCTTCCCCGCGGGCGAGCGCGCCGAGGCGAGCCGCCG
>JAHCJH010000038.1 GCA_026126345.1 Phycisphaeraceae bacterium
CGCGTTGGTGGCCGGGCGGGCGGGCGGGCGGTCGGTCCGGGCGGAGGAGGCGATGGGGGGGGCGGCGGGCGCCTGGCCGCTGAGCACGGCGCGGACCTGGCGCGGGCCGAGGGCGGCGACATCGTCGGAGGCGGTGATCTCGACCATGGGCTTGCCGAAGAAGCCCATGAACGAGCCGACCTTGAACGAGCGGGTGTGGAGGATCACCGCGTCTTTGCCCAGGTCCTTTTTCACCTGGGCGAAGGCGTCGGCGATGGTCTTGGCGCGATAGGTCTTGAGCCGCATAGAGCCTTCCTGGCTGGCGCGGGCGGCGAACCGCCCGCATCGCGGGGCCTCCGGCCCCGACGGCTGACGTATCGGCCAGTGCTGCGCGGTTCGTGCAACTACGGCGCGGGGACGCGCCCGAGGGCGCGGAGCGTGCGCGGGGTGGTCCGCCGGGGGCCGGCGCTTTACACTTGAGCCCGATGACCACCGCCGCCAAGCCGAACCTCGATCACCCCGTGTTCGCCGTGTTGAAGCAGGCGATGCCGGGCAAGACCTTCCGGGCCACGGAGTTTCGCGGGTGCTCGACGCTGATCGTCGAGCCGGCGGACCTGCACGGAGTGCTGGCGTTCCTGCGGGACGATCCGCGGTGCGCGTTCAACTTCCTGAGCGACGTGGTGGGGATCGACTACCTGGGCTACCCGACCAAGCAGATCGGGCGGTTCGCGGTGGTGTACGTGCTGCGGAGTTTCGGGCGGGACGACCTGTTCTTCGTCAAGACGTATCTCGATCCGTCGCTGCCGACCGACGGCATCGCAGAGGACCCGGCGCTGTACCTGGACTCGGCGACAGACCTGTGGCCCGGGGCCGAGTGGATGGAGCGCGAGGTGTTCGACATGTTCGGCATCCGCTTCCGGAACCACCCGGATCTGCGGCGCATTCTGACGTGGGAGTCGTACCCGGCGCACCCGCTGCGGAAGGACTACCCGCTGCGCGGCCGGGGCGAGCGGGAGCTGTACAAGATCGTTGACCGCACCTCGTCGTGAGCGGCTGGCTCAGCGGGGCAGGGTGGTGGTGGGCTCGATGATGCGCACGTCGGGCGTAGGGCCGAGCGTCCAGACGAGCTTGCGGGCGGTCTGCGGCGAGCCGCGCTGCGGGTCGAGGAACGTCACCCGGTTGCCGGGGAGGGCCTCGGCGGTGATCTGGTTGAGCACGGTGTCGAAGGTGAGCCGGTCGCACTGGAGCGTGCGTTTGTCGTTTTCGGCGCGGACGGAGCCGAAGGCGGTGGCGCGCTGCAACTGGCCGACGGGGGCGGAGTCGCCGGGGGTGCCGGCGGTGAGCAGGGCTTCGGCGCGGTCGGCGTCGAGGGTGGTCACGGCCTGATCGGCGCGGGCGCGGTGGATGATGCGGACGCCGTCTTCGATGTTGGCCAGGCCGGTGGCTCGGGTGAGCGAGGCGCGCCCGGTCCAGGTGAACAGGGTGGTGCCACGGGCGCCGGTCTCGGGCAGAACCATGGGCGAGCGCGGGTCGGCGGCGGCGGGGCGAGGGGCGTCCGGACGGGCGGGGTCGGCGGCCGGCTTGCGGTCGTCGACGAGGATCCGTCCTGCCTGGGGGACGCTGAAGACGCCGGCGGCGTCGTCGGCGATGAGGCGGGCGCTCTCGAGGTAGACGAGCCGCTCGAGGGTCCGGCCGCGGGCGTTGACGTCGCCGGGCTGGTCGGCGGGCCCGGCGGCGTAGCGGCGCGACTCGACGGTGGCGGGGGTGCCGCCCTCGCGGTCGACGACGGCGCCGACGGCCTCGGCGCGGATCAGGCGGCGGGCGGGCTCGGACTCGGACTTGCCGGGGTCGAGGGGCGTGAAGGAGAGCACGATGCGGTCGCCCCGAACCGTGTCGACTTCATCCGGCGTGCCGCTGCTGATGGCGACGGCGTCGCCCAGGCACGTGGCGGTGCCCGCGGCGTCATCGACCGACATGGAGCGGGTCCAGGTGGCTTCGAGCGAGACGGGCCGGCGGATCGAACCGTCGGCCAGGCGCGTCTCGGGCCGGAGGAACCGGAAGATGCCTGGGCCCGGGACGGTGAGCGTGCGCGCCGCGCCGTTGATGGCGATGTGCGGCGAGAGCACGGTGGCGCCCTGGGATGAGACCGAGGCCATGGGGCCGTAGAGATCGATCTGCTGCGCGGGCGCATCGGCGGTGAGGCGGTCGGCGTTGGCCGAGGCACCGTCGCGCGAGCGGAACGCGACGTTGGACTCGGCCTCGACGGAGCGGAGGGCGACCTTGCCTGCGGCGTCGCGCGCCAGCGAGGCTTCGAGGCGATCGGCCGCGAGACAGTCGCCGTCGCGTGCGGCTTCGACGCCGCCGCTGGCGGTGATGAACGTGGGGTCGCTGGAGCGGGCGTCGGGCGCGGGGGCGAAGGCGACGTCGAGCGTCTGGGCGCGGAGCGAGCCGGCCGGGCCGCCGTCGCCCGAGACGTTGTCGCGCGCGGCCAATCGCGAGAGCAGCATGCGCGTGGCGGCGCCCGGGGCCGAGGGCGCGGGCTCGAAGTCGGCGCGCATGAATCCCGCGGCGAGGCGCGACCGGGCATCGCCGGCGACGACGCCGCCGGTGAACATGGCCTGCGTGAGCCGGTCGCTCATCCAGCCGTTGGCGGTGGCGAAGACGAAGTCGGCCTGCTCGGTCCAGGAGAGGCGCATGGGCGGCGGGGGGACGCCGGGCGTGCCGGCGGGCGTGTCGTCGCGCGATTGCAGCGTGACCGAGCCGGGGCCGAGCACCTGCCCGACGCCCGAGCCGAGGTTCTGGGTGAAACGCTCGGCGAGCATGGTGCCGCGCTGACCGAGGTTCAGGGTGACGCTCTCGGGCGCAGCGCCGACGAGCGTGAGCGCCTGGGAGGTGGCGCCGTAGGTGAGCACGGGCGCCGTTCCGCCGGCGGAGGCGGCGGGGTCGCTGAAACGCACCAGGCCGCTGCGCTCGGAGGTGAAGCGTGCCAGCACCTGCTCGGAACCGAGCACGGGCGGGGCCTGTTCGATGCGGCGCAGCACCAGGGGGCCGGTCCACGCGAGCGTGACCGGCCGGGTGGGGTCCACCGCGCCCGGGTCGCGCGCGACCGAGCGCGGGTGCATCACGCCGGAGCCAGGGCGTGGCGGGGCGGCGGCCGGCGGCGGTGGGGTTGTCGGCGGCGGGGGCGTCAGGCACGCCGCGGAGGGCGTCGTCGGGCAAGCGGTTGTCGGCGAGGCGGACGAAGAACTCGAGCGCGTCGCTCTCGATGGTCCGGCCGGCCTGCTGGACGCGCACATCGTCGCTGAGCAGCGCGCGGTAGAGCGTGATGACCGGGGGCGGGGGCGGGCCCTGGGCGGGCCCGCGCTGGGCGGATCGATCGGACACGGCGCGGCGTGCCGAGCGGGCCGCGGCGGGGTTGATCGTGACGGCGTCGGTCTGCTGCAACTCCAGGAGTTCGACGGCGTTGATGATGAAGTTGCCGACGGCGCGGATGCCGCGACCGGAGGCCTTGATCAGGTCGGAATCGAGCGTCCAGCTTTCGCGCGTGGTGGCCTCGCCGAGCGCGAGATCGAACGAGAGCGAGCGGGTGGTGAAGGTGAGCGCCGGGGCATCGGAGTTCAGGTCGATGGCGCCGTCGGCTCGCGGCTGAAAGAGCCGAACGGTGACGTCGCCGGAGAAGGTGCCCGACTCCGGCTCGGTGGCGCGGGGCGGCGTGAAGAGGCGGGCGGTGGCGGCGTTGACGAGCACGACCGAGCCGTCGCGGGTGAAGATCGTGCCGGTGGGCTGCTGCACCAGGGCGTAGCCGCCTTCCTGCGGTTCGAGGCTCTTCCATTCGAGCTGGCCGGCGGTGCGCGAAGGGTCGTTGCGGTCGACGAACTGCACGCGGGCCTGTCCGCCGCGCTGCAGGCCGACCTGGGTGATGTCCGCGGGGGGCGTGGCGCCGGGGCTCGGGGGGGCGATGGGCAGACGGGAGCCGGATCCGGGCCCGCCCCGACCGGCCTTGAGCAGCAGCAGGAGAATGAGGCCGGTGCTGACCATGCCCATGCCGACGGCCAGCAGCAGGCCGGTTCGGCGGGCGCCGAGCCCGCGCGGCGCCGGCGGCGGGTCGAAGTCGGGCGGGGGCGGATCGGAGGGGGGCATCGGGGGATGTTACTGCCGGTCGTGCAGGGCGACGGCCTTGTCGAGCAGGCGCAGGGATTCGAGCAGGTGCTCGATGGCCTCGCGGACGGCGCCGTCGCCGCCGCGGCGGGAGGTGATGTGCCGAGCCAGAGCCTTGACGTGCGGGGCGGCGTTGGCGACGGCGATGGGGTAGCCGACGCGTCGGAGCACCGGCAGGTCGGGCCAGTCGTCGCCGATGTAGGCGACGCGGTCGGCCGGGACGCCGGTGCGGCGGAGCAACTCGTCGAGGGAGGCGGACTTGTCCTTGGCGCCCTGGATGACGGTGGTGATGCCCAGGTCGGCGGCGCGGTGGAGGACGGCGTCGCTGGTGCGGCCGGTGATGATGGCGCTGCGGAGGCCCAGGCGCTGCCAGGCGCGGAGTGCGACGCCGTCGGCGGCGCTGAAGCGTTTGATCTCGCGGCCGTCGGCGTCGAGGTAGATGGACCCGTCGGTCAGGACGCCGTCGACGTCGAGCGCGAGCAGTTCGATGGCGGGCGTGGGCATGGGTGTGTCGGCGGCGGCCTACTCCTTGACGAGGCGCATGGCGATGAGGTCCTGCACGTCGAGGATGCCGATGGGTCGGCCGTGGTCGTCGACGACGGGGATCTCGTCGCGCCGGAACTCGCGGACCATGCGGACCGCGTCGCGGACGCGGGCGGTGTGTGGCAGCGAGCCGGGCGAACGGGTCATGTACTGGGCGATGGGGCGCGAGAGCAGGGCGGGGTCCTTGAGGATGAGCCGGCGCAGGTCGGCGTCGGTGAAGATGCCGGTGAGCACGCCCTGGGCGTTGACGAGCAGCAGGGCGCCGGGCCGGCGGGCGACGGCCTCGGCGGCGGCCAGCGCCTCGGCGACGGTGGCGGTTTCGGGGATGGGCGCGTAGTTGCGGCCGACGGTGAAGCGCAGCGCCTCGGTGACGGGCTTGAGCAGGCCGCCGAGCGCGCCGCCGGGATGGCGGCGGGCGAAGTCGTCGTGGGTGAAGTTGAGTCGGGCCGAGGCGCACAGCGCCAGCGCATCGCCGAGCGCGAGCATGGCGGTGGTGCTGACGGTGGGAGCGGGGGAGAGGTCGGCGGCCTCTTCGACGCGCCCGATGTGCAGCGCGACGCTGGCCAGGTGGTCCAGGCCGCCGGGGCCGTCGTGCGCGTCGCGCGGGCCGGCGGTGATGGAGATCACGGGGATGCCGTCCTGGCGCAGGCAGGCCGCCAGGGAGATGACCTCGTCGGTCTCGCCGGAATAGGACAGGGCCAGGCAGAGGTCGGACTTGCGGAAGTTGCCCAGGTCGCCGTGGGCCGCTTCGGAGGGGTGGACGAAGTGGCTGGGAATGCCGAGCGAGGTGAGGGTGGCGGCGATCTTGGCGCCGATGAGGCCGGACTTGCCCAGGCCGGTGACCAGCACGGTGCCGCCGGTGGCGGCGCAGCGTTCGATCAGGTCCAGGGCGGCGCTGAATCGCGCATCGAGGCGGGCCGACAGGCCGGCGAGCGCCCGGCTCTGGGCGTCGAGGGCGCGGCGGGCCAGGGCGAGGTCGTCGATGTGGGTTGCGGGCGGCGAGGCGGGGGCGGGGCGCGACGCGGGAGCGGCGGCGGCGGGCGATCCGGCAGGCTGTGGTTGGCCCGTTGCTCGTGCCATGACGGAACAGGGTAGACTCATCGGCACGGAAGGAGTCTGGCGTGGCCACCGAGTACCGCGTGACGCTGG
Organism: Phycisphaeraceae bacterium; assembly: GCA_026126345.1. Lineage (GTDB taxonomy): Bacteria > Planctomycetota > Phycisphaerae > Phycisphaerales > UBA1924 > JAHCJH01. The sequence continues at coordinate 5,830 of JAHCJH010000038.1, forward strand.
AGGCGTTTGAGGGCCCGCTGGACCTCCTGCTGTACCTCATCCGGCGCAGCGAGATCGACATCACCGACATTCCGATCGCCCGGATCACCGAGCAGTACCTGGCGTTCCTGGAGGCCGGCGGGGGCATCGAGCGCATCGATATCGACGTTGCCGGGGAATTCCTGGTGATGGCGGCGACGCTGATGGAGATCAAGAGCCGCATGCTGATGCCCGCCGGCGAGCGGGACGAGCACGGCGCGCCGGCGGAGGCGCCGGTGGACCCGCGGGCCGACCTGGTGCGCCAGTTGATCGAGTACAAGAAGTACCGTGATGCGGCGGGCGCGCTGGAGGGGCGGCGGGCGTCGTGGGAGAGCCGCTTCGGCGCGGGCGCCGGCGGGTGGAGCGAGGCGCCGGCGGCGGAGGAAGAGTCGGTCGAGCTGGACGAGATCGACCTGGTGGACCTGGCCAAGGCGTTCGCGTCGATCATGGAAACGGTGGACTTCTCGCGCGTGGGCGATCACCACGTGCGCGACGATGAGACGCCGATCGAGATCCACGCGACGGACATCCTGGATCGGCTGACGCGCGACGGCGGGCCGCGCCGGCGGATGGAGTTCGGCGCGCTGTTCCGCGGGCGGACGCGGGCCGAGGCGATCGGGCTGTTCCTGGCGCTGCTGGAGCTGGTGCGGCAGCGGAAGATCGTGGCGCTGCAGGACGCGATCAACGGCGCGATCGTGGTCGAGGCGTGTGAGGACGCCGACGCGCCGACGGCGGCGTGAGCCGGGTCACTTCAGGCCGCTGATGAACTCACCGAGCCGGCGGACGCCCTCGCGGATCGTCTCCTGAGAGCAGGCGAAGGACATGCGGATGTGCTTCGGGCCGTCGCCCAGGAAGTCCTCGCCGGGGACGACGGCGACGGTGTGCTCTTCGAGCAGCGCGGCGGCGAAATCGGCGGCGGCGGCGATGCGCCGGCCGCCGGCGGAGGTCCTGCCGAGGTGGGCGGAGATGTCGGGGAAGGCGTAGAAGGCGCCGATGGGACGGGCGACGCGGACGCCCGGCAGCGCCGAGAGCAGCGCGTGGATGAGCTCGGCGCGGGCGGCGAACTCGGCGCGCATGCGGTCGATGTCGTCCTGGCACTCGGTCAGGGCGGCGCGCAGGCCGGCGAGGCTGAACGCCGGCACGCAGGTGATGGTCTGGCCCTGGAGCTTGGTGAGCGCATCGATGAAGGCCTTGCCGAAGGGGCCGGAGCCCGAGACCCAGCCCAGCCGCCAGCCGGTCATGGCGAAGCTCTTGCCCGGGCCGTTGATGGTGAGCGTGCGCTCGGCGATCTCGGGGCAGGCGCCGATGGACATGAACGGCACGGTGCCGAAGACGATGTTCTGATAGAGCTCGTCGGCGACGACGACCATGTCGGGGGCGGTGGTGCGCGCCTTGTCGGCGATCACCCGCGCCAGGGCCCGCAGCTCGTCGGGCGTGTACATGGTGCTGCAGGGGTTGTTGGGGGAGTTGATGAGCAGCGCGCGGGTGCGCGGCGTGATGGCCGCGGCGAGCTGGTCGGGGGTGATCTTGAAGCCGCCTGCGGTGGTCGTGGGCATCTGAACTACCTTCGCCCCGGCGAGTTCTGCGATGGGGGCGAACGAAACCCAGGCCGGCACGGGCAGCAGCAGCTCACGGGCGGGCTGGCCGGGTTCGGGCAGATCGAACAGGCCCTGGAACGTGAGGTACAGGGCCATCTTGACGCCGGCGGTGATGAGCACGTGGTCCCTGGTGACGCCCGGGATGCGGTTGCGGTCGGTGATGATGCGCGCGATGAGTTCGCGGGTGGCCGGGTCGCCGGCGGTGGGGAGGTACTTGGTCTGGTTAGCCTGGAGGGCGGCGATCGCGGCCTGCTTGGCCTTGTCGGGGCTGTTGAAGTCGGGCTCGCCGGCGGAGAAATTCAGGACCTCGACGCCCTGGGCCTTGAGGGCCGCGGCCCGGTTCATGACCGCGACGGTGGCCGAGGGCTTGAGGGTCTGGCATCGGCGGGAGACCTGCATGGGCTGAGATTAGCAGGGCGGTCGGGCGGTGTGCCGGACGGGCGGAGGCGTGCGGGGGAGGGCGGAAGGGGGTGGCCGGGGGTGGGCACGGTGGTGGAAGCCCGCCGGGCAAGGGTGCTAGACTTGGCCCGAGCGCAGACCGCCGGGGGCGGGGTCTGTCAGGGATCGACGCGGGCGACCGAGGGCAGGTCCTCGGGGCGCCGGGTCGATGGCTGACGGACGGTTGAGGCGCCCATCGGAGCAGAAGGTAGAACGACGCCCCAGCAAGACGAAAGCAGACGAACGCCTATGTCCAGCACCGCCGAACACCGCGCCAAGCTCATCAAGTCGAACCAGATCAATCCGAAGGACACCGGCTCGCCGGACGTGCAGGTGGCGCTGTTGACCGAGCGGATCAACGATCTGACCGAGCACCTGAAGGTGCACAAGAAGGACAATCACAGCCGGCGCGGTCTGGTGCTGATGGCGGCGCGGCGCAACCGGCTGTTGCGGTATCTGGCCAAGGCGGATCGACCCCGGTACATGGAGTTGATCGGCCGGCTGGGTCTGCGCAAGTAAGGCAATCCCAGGCCCGCGAGCGAAAGCCCGCGGGCCTGTTTGTTTACCAGTGGGCTTGGGGCCCCCGAGCGGCAGGTGCTCCGCGGCAGTCGGGAGACTGCGATAGAGCTTCTGCCACTCGGAGCGGGTCCTTGCCCCAGACCGTGATCCGCACCGGCTCGGGCCGTGGCGGGCGCGGTGGCTGAAGCCGTGCCCACCGGGCGCGGCGAGTGCAAAGGACGGGGCTCATGGGCCACGTGATTGTTCAGAAGGAAGTCGGCGGTCGGATGCTCACGCTGGAGACCGGCAAGGTCGCCAAGCTGTGCTCGGCGTCGGTGATGGCGACGTACGGCGGCACGACGGTGCTGGCGACGGTGACGCGGGGCGCCCCGCGGGAGGGGACGGACTTCCTGGGGTTGACGATCGATTACCGGGAGAAGACGTCGGCGGCGGGCAAGTTTCCGGGCGGCTTCAAGAAGCGTGAGGGGCCGCCGAGCGAGAAGGAAATCCTGACGATGCGGATGATCGACCGCCCGGTGCGGCCGCTGTTCCCGGACGGGTACTTCGACGAGATCCTGGTGCAGTGCTTCGTGATGAGCCACGACGCCGAGAACGACAGCGACGTTCTGGCGGGCACGGCGGCCAGCGCGGCGCTGGCGATCAGCGACATCCCGTTCGAGGGGCCGATCGCGACGGTGCGTGTGGCGCGGATCCACACCGACGACGGTGCGCGGTTCGTGGTGAACCCGACGACGAGCCAGATGGACTTCAGCGACATGGACCTGGTGCTGTCGGGGCACGCCGACGGGATCAACATGATCGAGGTGGGGGCGGCGGAGATCCCCGAGGCCGACGTGCTGGCGGCGATGGAGTTCGGCTACGGCGAGATCAAGTCGGTGCTGGCGCTGATCGAGGAGCTTCGCTCCAAGGCGGGCAAGCCGAAGGTGATGGGCGACATCTTCCTGCCGACGCCGGAGATCACCGAGAAGGTACGGTCGCTGTGCGAGGCGGAGCTGGTCAAGGCCCGGCAGATCAAGGGCAAGAAGGAGCGCAACGAGCGCGTCGACGCCCTGCGCAAGGACCTGCTGGAGAAGCACTTCGCCGAGAAGACCGACGGGACCTTCGGCCAGTGGAAGGAGAGCGCCAAGGCCCGGTCGATGGCCAAGGACGCCTTCAAGCGGCTGGAGGAGAAGGTCACGCGCCGGCTGATCGCCGAGTCCGCGGTGCGGGCGGACGGGCGCGGGCCGACGGAGATCCGGCCGATCACCTGCGAGGTGGGCGTGTTCCAGCGGACGCACGGGTCGGCGTTCTTCCAGCGCGGCGAGACGCAGAGCCTGGTGAGCGTGACGCTGGGCACGGGCAAGGACGAGCAGATCGTCGACGGCCTGCTGCCGGAGTACAGCAAGAAGTTCATGCTGCACTACAACTTCCCGCCGTTCTCAACGGGCGAGGTGAAGCGCATCATGGCGCCCGGGCGGCGCGAGATCGGGCACGGCGCGCTGGCCGAGCGGAGTCTGATGGGCATCCTGCCCAGCCCGGAAGAGTTCCCGTACACGATCCGCGTGGTGAGCGACATCACCGAGAGCAACGGCTCGTCGAGCATGGCGTCGGTGTGCGGCGGGTGCCTGGCGCTGATGGACGCGGGCGTGCCGATCAAGGCGACGTGCGCCGGCATCAGCGTCGGCCGGTTCACGGACGACCACGGCGGCAAGGAGATCTTCGTCACCGACATCATCGGCGAGGAGGACTTCTTCGGCGACATGGACTTCAAGGTCTCTGGCACGCGCGAGGGGATCACGGGCATCCAGCTGGATCTGAAGATCCGCGGGCTGGACCTGAAGCAGGTCGCCAGGATCCTGGAGCAGGCCAAGGTCGGCCGGCTGCAGATCATCGACATCATGGAGCGGTGCATCGCCAAGCCGCGCCCCGAGATCAGCGTGTACGCCCCGCGCCTGATCACGATCAAGATCAACCCGGAGAAGATCGGCAAGCTGATCGGCCCGGGCGGCAAGACGATCCGCGCCCTGCAGGACAAGTACGGCGTGACGATCGAGGTGGAGGACGACGGCACGGTGATGATCGCGGCGCCCAACGGCGAGTCGATCGACCAGGCCCGCGGGGAGATCGAGGCGCTGACCGAGGAGATCAAGGTCGGCACGATCTACACCGGGCGCGTGGTGAGCACCAAGGACTTCGGCGCGTTCATCGAGCTGGCGCCGGGGACCGACGGCATGTGCCACATCTCGGAGCTGGCGGCCGGCTACGTCAAGAGCGTGGGCGACGTCGTGAAGATCGGCGACCTGGTGAAGGTCAAGGTGATCCTGGTGGACGATCAGGGCCGCATCAAGCTCAGCGTCAAGCAGGCGCTGACCGCCGAGGCTTCGACCGAGGGCGCCCCGGCCGGCAGCCGCTGACGTTCGGACCTGAAACTCAGATTCGCACGACCCGGGGCCGTCCCCGGGTTTTTTTCGCGCGCCGGCCCGTTACGGGCGGTCGGGGCTTGCAACCGGCGGGGTGACGGGCTTAGACTCTGCACGCGGTGCGTTTGTTCCCGCTGCAGACACCTGGGTCCGATGGGGCGGGGCCCGTGGGGCCCACCGCCGCGAGCGGTGGGGGAGTGGCGCGCGATGACGGAACAGTCGGCCGACAGGATCATCGGGCTCGAGGGCGTGGTGAAGTGGTTCGACCCCAAGAAGGGGTTCGGCTTCATCATCGGGCCGCAGGGGCAGGACATCTTCACGCACTACACGCGGATCGAGGGCGAGGGGTTCCGCGTGCTCAAGGACGGGGCCAGGGTGGTGTACGACGCCGAGCGCGGCGAGAAGGGCTGGCACGCCACCCGGGTGGTCCGGTGCGACACGGAAGAGGCGGAGAAGAAGCCCTACGCGCGCACGCCCCGGCGTTGATCGGCGAGGGCCCGGCGCCGGTACCATCGGCCGGCCGCGGGTGGTCGCGGCGTGACGGAGCCGCGCGTGCTGCAGACGGTGCTTATTTCGCTGGGGCTGGGGTTGCTGGCGGGCGCCGGAGTGGGGTGGCTGGTGCTTCGCCGGCAGGTTCGCACGGTGCGGCTGGCGGAGCGTCGGGCCCGGCAGGCCGAGCGCATGGCCGAGATCGGATCGATGACCGGCGGCCTGGCCCACGAGATCAAGAACCCGCTTTCGACGATCGGTCTGAACGCGCAGCTCCTGGCGGAGGGGCTGGCGGAACTGCAGGCCGACCCGGAGGCCAAGGCGCGGCTCACGAACCGCACCAACGCCCTTCGGCGCGAGGTCGAGCGGCTGCGGGGCATCCTGACGGACTTCCTGGAATTCGCGGGGCAGGTTCGGCTGGACCGGCGGCCGACGGACCTGCGCGGCGTCGTCACGGAGCTGGTTGACTTCTACACGCCCGAGGCGGAGCGGCAGGGGGTGCGCCTGAGCGCCGACCTGGGATCGAGCCCGTGCGTGGCGCCGATCGACGTGCGTCTGTTCAAGCAGGCGGTGCTCAACCTGATGCTCAACGCCACGCAGGCGGTCGCGCAGGCCGGCGCGGTGAACGGCTCGCCGCGGGGTGAGCTGATGCTCCGCGTGGTGGAGGGGCGCGATGAATCGCTGGGGTCGGTGGCGCGGGTGCACGTGATCGACACCGGGCCGGGCATCGCACCGGAAGTGCTGGCCAAGGTGTTCACGCCCTATTTCACGACCAAGTCGGGGGGCACGGGCCTGGGGTTGCCGACGGCTCGGCGATTCGTGGAGGAGCACGGCGGGCGGATCGACGTACGCACCGAGCCGGGCAAGGGGTCGGACTTCACGGTGGTGCTGCCGATGCAGATGCCGGATCCGCAGCGCCCGCCACCGCCGCGGTCCGGATGACAGGCTGGGGTTGATCGGGTTCCCGGAGCATCGCGACGGGGCGTCCGTCGCCCGGGCCGGGGCGCAGCACGGCCTGACGGGAGGCGAGCGCGGCCTCGCGGGCGCCGTGCCCGGCGCAACCGGCAAGCCACCCGAGCGCCACCAGGGCCAGGCATGGCCCGGCGGGGTGACGGCGGCGGCGGGCCGCGAGGGTCGGTGGGCGGTGCATCGCGGGCTCCAGCGGCCTCGATCGGGGCACCCTGCTGGGTTGATCATGCGATCGACTGTCGCCGCGGACCGCCAGGGGCGAATCCGCTGGTGTCAAGCGGCGACGGTGGCGCGGACCTGGGAAGGTGTGCGGGAGGCGCGGGTGGAGCGCGGGAAGGTCGGGCGTTACGATGCGGACGCACGCGGCGGCTGCCGCGCCATCGGCCGGGAGCCCGGCTCAGGAACGACCATGCTCAAGATCGCGTACAGCACCGTCTCGTGCCCGACCCGAACGTTGGAGCACGTGTTCGAGCGGGCGGGGGCGTGGGGGTATCACGGGGTGGACCTGCGGACGTTCGGCGAGGGGTCGCGCCTGTTCGCGTGCGATCCGGCGTTGACGGCACCGGAGAAGATCCTGCGGCTGGCGCAGGGGGTGGGGGTGCAGGTCGCGGCGGTGAGCACGTCGATCGCGTTCGACGAGCCGATCCGCCCGGCGGTGTTGGGGTACGCGATCGGCGACACCGAGGCGAGCGTGCGTGCGACCAAGCGGGCGATCGACCTGGCGACGACGATCGAGTGTCCGCTGGTTCGGGTGTTCGGGTTTGAAATTCCGGGGCGGGAGAAGCGGGCGTCGTGCGTGCACCGGATCGTTGAGCGCCTGGGCAAGGTGGTGGACCACGCGCACCGCACGGGAGTGCGGGTGATGATCGAGAACGGCGGATCGTTCGCCCGCGCCGCGGAGCTGGCGGAGGTTCTAGACGAGGTTTCGAGCCCGCTGCTGGGCGCGTGCTACAACGTGGCGGCGGCGTGGGCGGCGGGCGAGCGGCCTTGGCACGGTCTGAACGCGCTGGGGGCGAACGTGTTCGCCGTGAGGTTGAAGGACCTGCGCGACGGGCGGCCGGCGCCGATCGGCCAGGGCGACGTGCCGTGCCGCGAGGCGGTGGAGGTGCTGACGGCGGGCGGTTTCGGGGGGCCGGTGATCTGCGAGTGGGACCGGGCGTGGCTGGAAGACCTGGCGCCGGCGGAGCAGGTGCTGCCGGCGGCGCTGAAGCAGACGCTGGCGTGGGCGGGCGAGGCGGGGCGGGGCACGCCGGCGGAGAGCGCCGTCGCCCGCTGATGGCGAACGGAGCGAGCCGTGCCGCGAACGAACCGGACTCATCGAGCGATGCCGGGCGGTGACCCGGTGGCGCTGGGGCGGCAGGTGGTCGCGCGGTGCCTGGCTGCGGGGTTCGCGGCGGCGGGTGTGTGCGCGGCCGAGCCGAGCGGGCGGGCGCGGGAGTTCCGGCGGTGGCTTGCCGAAGGCCGGCACGGCGAGATGCGCTGGCTGGCCGACGACGCGGAGACCAGGCTGGACGTGCGGCGGGAGCTGCCGGGGGCGCGGTCGGTGGTGATGGTGGCGGATCAGTACGAGCCGCGGGGCGGGAGGGCGGAGGTCGCGGAGGGGCAGGGGCGGCTGGCGCGGTACGCGCGGGGGTTGGACTACCACCGGGTGCTCAAGCGGCGGCTGCACGCGCTGGCGGATCGGCTGCGGGTCGAGCACCCGGGGCACGAGTTCCGGTCGTTCGTGGATTCGGCGCCGGTGATGGAGCGGGAGCACGCGGCGCGGGCCGGGCTGGGGTGGATCGGCAAGCACACGCTCCTGATCCACCCGCGGCTGGGGTCGTGGGTGCTGCTGGGCGGGATGGTGACGACGCTTGCGTTGCGGGCCGATCCGGACGCGGCGGAAGGCGACGGCGGTCCGGTGTCGGATCACTGCGGCACGTGCACGCGGTGCATCGACGCGTGCCCGACCGGGGCGATCGGGCCGTACACGGTGGACGCATCGCGGTGCATTTCGTATCTGACGATCGAGCACCGAGGGTCGATCGATCCGGGGCTGCGCGGCTCGATGGCGGATTGGGTGTTCGGGTGCGACGTGTGCCAGGAGGTGTGCCCGCACAACTCGGCCCGGCGGGGCGAGCCGACGGCGGCCAACCCGGCGCACGCGCCGCTGCGGACGGGATTGGACCTGCTGGCGGTGCTGGGGTGGACGCGCCACGACCGCAGCGCGACGCTCGGCCCGACGGCGCTGAAGCGGGCGACGCTGGCGATGTTCAAGCGCAACGCGCTGATCGCGGCGGGCAACGCGCTGGGCCAGGGCAGGGCCGGGGACGGCGCGTTGCGCGCGAAGATCGAGGACCTGGCGTGGTCGGCCCGGGAGGACGCGCTGGTGCGGGAGACGGCCCGGGCGGTGCTGGCGCGGCTCAGCGCGCCGGGCCCGAGCGCTGCACGAACCACAGCACCAGTCGGGCCAGGGCCAGGATCCCCAGCCCGGGCCAGACCCACGCGCCGTCGCGCCACATGAACGCGGCGAAGAAGAACGGGCCTGCGGCGACGACCGCAACGCAGAACAACAGCATGGCCGCGGGCGACGCCGAGCCTGTTGGCGCGGGTCGGGCGCAGACCACCAGGGCGACGTAGGCGGGGAAGACCAGGCCGTAGAAGCCCATGAAGCCGCGGTAGATCGCTTCGCCCAGGTGGAGCGTCCCGACCAGTGCGTTCGGATCGAACAGTGGCGAGACGCAGAAGGCAAGGACGGCCGCGGCGGGGGCCCAGATCGCGGCGACCGATGCGCTGCAACGGCGGGACTCGCCGGCGTGGACGCCGATGGTGAACACGAGTTGCGGGAGGATGTGCAGGGCGATGACCAGCAAGAGCAGGGTGGAGGCCTGGTTGTCGCGCAGGGCGCGGAGGTCGGTGAGGACGGGCAGATAGAGCAGCGTGCCGCCGATCATGGCGAAGAACAGCACGCCGAAACCGATGCCGAAGGCGGTGCGGGGTTCGTGGCTGTCGCGGCAGGCGCGGAGAAACGTGGCGTCGAGGTACGGGCAGAGGGCGAAGCCGAACAGGCACGAGGCGGCGATGGGCCAGAGGCCGGACTCCGGCGGGCGATTCAGGGCCAGGGCCGGAGGGCCGACGCTGGAGAGATAGGCTGCGAGTGTCGCGGCGGAGGCGGCCCAGATCACCAGGGCGATGGCACGCACGGCGCGGTCGGAAACGCCCCGGACCACGGCCGGCAGCAGCAGCAGCGTGGGGGCGGCCCGGGCCAGGGGCTCGTTGGGTACCGCGACCGAGACGAGCCAGCAGGCGAAGTAGACCTGAAACGCGATGGTGACGGACGAGAACATCCGCACGATGCCGGCGTGCCGAGCGAAGAAGGCGTCGGCCCGGTCGCGGCCGCCGAGAAACCATGCCATGGCCGCGGCGCCGATGATGTTGGGCAGGGCGAAGGCGACGAAGGCCCAGGCGCCGTAGTCGCGGACGAGGATGATCGGCAGGAACATGCCGATGCACCAGGTCCACGAGCAGGCGAGGTAGGCGCTCCAGCCGAGGGTGGTGAGCCAGTTGGGTCGTTGGCCGGCCGGTGACACGGGGCGGAGTGTACCGGGCAAGCGTGCGGTCGGGCCGGGGGCGTTCAGCCGGGGCCGGGCGCGGGCTCGGGGGCGGGCGCCGGTGAGGGCTCGGGCGCCTGCGGTTCGGCGTGACGGGTGCGGGCGCGCCGGGCCTTGCGAGCCTCGTGCAGGGCCTTGGGCGTGACGTGGAAGGTGGCGCGGCACTTGCCGACGCGGACCTCGCGTCCGAGGCCGCGGGTCGGCAGGGATTGAACGATGTCCATGTCGATGTCGAAGTTGAACTCGCGGCCGGTGGCGAGCTCGGCGTCGAGGTCGCCCGGGGCTGAGATCCGGTAGGTGGCCGGCCCGTAGCAGGGACGGAGGAACTTGTAGGTGAGCTCCTTGCAGACCACGGTGTAGTCGCCGCCGCAGCGGCCGTAGATGTACATGCCGCCGGCGATCTCGGAGTTGGCCAGGAGGCTGGCGCCGGCCATGGCGTTGTACCAGTTGCGGTTGAAGCGGCGGAAGGGCAGGACGGCGGAGAAGGTCTTGTCGTCGACGCGCTTGATCTTGATGCCGGAGCGGAAGGCGTAGGGCAACCAGATCATCGAGCCGAGCCGGTGGAAGAAGGTGCTGCGGCTGGTGAGGCGGCTGAAGGCGGCCTCGAAGGAGTCCATGAACTTGCGTTTGCGCTTGGCGGGCGCGGGGATGGCGCCGGGGGCGCGGTCCGGGTGGCGCTCGGGCAGGGGCTGCGGAGCGTGCTCGGGGCTGAACGCGGAGGAACTCATCGTGCGTGGCCAATGCTATCCGGCGTGGGCGGCGGGTCGGGCGGGCGTCAACGGACCAGATCGAACCACCCCCTGGAATTGCGGCGGACCGAGCAAAGGGGTTGGCCGGGCTCGTGGTCGAGGCACAGGAGCCAGTCGCGGTCGGCGGCCTCGTTGAGCAGCCAGGTGCGGCTGACCATGGAGGTGTAGGGCTCGACGTCGTAGCCGAGGCTGTAGGCGGCGCCGAGGTGCCAGGCGGTGGGCATGACGTCGGGTACGAAGACGACGGATCGGCCGTCGGGCCCCAGGAAGCGCGTGGCCTGCTGGCCCCAGGTGTGGCCGGGGACCAGGAAGACGAATACGCCGGGGTAGATCTCGGTTTCGCGGGCCGGCTGAGGGATGATCGGGGCCTGATCGCGGTCCGGGATGAGGCCGGGCGAGAACGGCGGGGGCGATTCGACGAGTCGTACGCAGGAGCGGATGGGTTCGAGGTGATCGGCGAAGTAGGTGCGGGTCATCACCGAGCGGTTGGCGAGGGCGTCGAGCCATTCGCGGCGCTGCGCGACGATCTCGGCGTATGGGAACGAGCGCACGACGGCGTGGTCGGGGCGGCTGCCTGCGAAGGCCGAGGCGGGGCCGGTCCAATCCGGCGACTCGCCGGGGCGGGCCAGGCGGGTGAGGCCGCCGGCATGGTCGAAGTGAAGATGGGAGACGATGGCGGCCTGGATGTCGGCGGCGTCGCAGCCCGCTTCGTGGAGCGCGTCGAGGACACAGCGGCGCTCCATGGCGAACAGATCGCGCGAGGCGTCGTCGAGCTTGTTGCCGGTCCCGGCTTCGAGCAGCAGGCGCTTGGGAGCGGGACCGGTCCAGCCGGACGGGGGATCGTCGGCGCGCTCGAGCAGGAGGCAATTGTGCTGCAAGGTCATGCGGCCGCGCTCGTCGGTGGGCACGGTGCGGGACCAGACGGCGCGGGGGATGAGGCCGAACATGCTGCCGGCGTCGAGGCGGAACTCGGCGGCGCGGAGGAGGGTGAATCGGTAGCGGACCTGGGGCATCGGGTCCAGCATAGCCGGGGGGCGACGGGCGATTGATCGGCCGCGAGTCACGCGCCGGCGGCGAGCCGGGCGATGACGCGGGCGGCGGTGTCGGCGGGGTCGGCGTCTGCGGCGTGGAGCACGCGGCCCTCGTCGTCGGCGGGCGGGTAGTAGGCCGCCTTGGCGTGGAGGTAGACCTGCCAGTCGGCGTCGGATGGGTCGGTGTTTCGGGCGGTGCGGGCGGCCAGGCGGCGGCGCGTTTCGGCATCGTCGGCGTGGCAGTGAACGATGATCGCCGGGGCGTTGACCCGGGCGGCTTCGAGCAGCAGGGCGGCCCGGGATTCCCGCGTCGGGAAGGTGGCGTCGGCGATGCACGCGCGGCCGGCGGCCAGCGAGGCGGCGCACGCCGCGGCGACGGCGGCGTAGGTGCGTCTGGTCGCATCGGGCGTGTAGGCGTCGGGGCCGGGGCGGTCGGTGGGGGCGCAGCCGATGAGGGACTTGCGGATGCGGTCGGCCTGATGGATGTCGGCGCGCAGGGCGCGGGCGATGGCGCGGCCGACGACCGACTTGCCGCTGCCGGGCAGACCGCTGGTGATGATGAGCGCGGGGGGCAGGCCGTAGGCGGTCGCGATGCAGAGGTCGGCACGGGCGGCGGAGCGCTGGGCGGCGCGTTCATCGGCGGGGGCGTCGGGCTGTGCGGCGCGGGCGGCGTGGACCTTGGCGCGAACGGCGGCGTAGTGGGCGCGGTAGAGCGGCTGGAGCAGGACCAGGTCGGTATCTGCGGTGCGCTGGGCGTATCGGCGGCAGAGATCGTCGGCGAGTTGGGGGTGCCCGGCGGCGTCGCAGGAGTACGCCAGGCAGGCGAGCTCGGCGGCGACGTCCTTGCAGCGGAAGTCCGGGCGGAACTCGATGCGGTCGTAGGCGATCAGGCCGGTGGGGTTGTCGTGCGTCGCGGCGGTGGGGTCGAAGCAGATGTTGCCGGCGTGAAGGTCTCCGTGGCCTTCGCGGATGCGGCGCTGCTCGACGCGCCGGGCCAGCAGTGGTCGCAGGGCTTCGAGACGGGCGGCGGCGCGGGCGCGGAGGGTTGCCAGCAGCGCCGGCGGCAGCGATCCGGCGGGCGCTGGCTCGGCGTAGCGGAGACACTCATCGAGGTTGGTGAGCACTTCGCGGGCGACAGCGTCGGGCGAGCCGTGGGCGGCGACGGACGGGCCGTCGGGGCAGGCGGCGTGAAAGGCGGACAGACGATCGACGATCGCCTGGCGGCGGGGCTCGTCGAGGGGGCCGGCGGCGAGGATCGCGTCGAGCATTCCCGAGGCGGGGAGACGGCGCATCTCGATGGCGACGGACTGGGCGGCTTCCAGCGATCGGTCGTCGGACGGGGCGTCTGAGGGAGCGCCGCGCAGGGGCGAGGGCAGGGCGATCAGGCGGCGGTAGACGCCGGGGGCCAGGAAGGCGTTGAGGGTGATCTCGGCGCGGCAGGCGGCGAGGCGCGCGGCCGGGGATCGGAAGTCGAGGTACCCGAGATCGACGGGCTTCTTGACCTTGAAGGCCAGCGTCGGGGCGAGGTAGATGACGCTGCAGGGGGTGTGGATGACAGCCGCCGCGCCGAAGAAGGCGGCCATGGGATCGCCGTGTGTGGCAGGGGGAACGGTCGGCATGAAGAGCGGGCCCGGCCCGCTCCGGAAAACACACGGGGGCGGCTCAGCCCCGTGCCGGGCCCATGAGTTGCTCGGGGTTGTGGAGCAGATCGATGATTCGGGCGAGCATGAGGGCGCCGGCGGCGCCGTCGATCACGCGGTGGTCGCAGGCCAGGGACAGGGGCAGGAGCTTGCCGACGGCGATGGCGCCGTGGCGGACGACGACGCCGTCGCGGGCGCGCCCGACGGCGAGGATGCCGACTTCGGGGTAGTTGATGACGGGGGTGGCGAAGCGGCCGGCGTGGGAGCCGACGTTGCTGATGGTGAAGGTGGAGCCCATGAGCATCTCGCGCGGGGCGGTGCGGGCGCGGGCTGAATCGGCGACGTGGGCGATGTGGCGGCCGATCTCCAGGACGCCGAGCTTGTCGCAGTCGCGGATGACCGGGACCATCAGGCCGTTGTCGGTGTCGGTGGCGATGCCGAGGTGGACGGCGCGGTGGCGGACGATCTCGCCCTCGATCTCACCCTCGGCCCCGGCGCGGAACTCGGTGGTGGCGTTGACGGCGCTGAACTCGCCGACGAGGCAGCGGCAGACGGCCGCGGCGACGAACGGCAGGAACGAGACTTTCTCGCCGCTGGCGGCGGCGAGCTTGCGGCGCAGGGCGTCGAGGGCCGAGACGTCGGCTTCGTCCATGACGGTGAAGTGCACGGCCTGGTCGATGCTCTCGCGCAGGCGGGCGGCGATGGTGCGGCGCACGCCGCGGAACGGCACGCGGACGGTCTCCTGGCCCGGGGGCATGAGCACGGGCGTGGCGGCGGTCGTGCGGGCGGGGGCCGGGGCGACGGCGGAAGCGGCGCGGCGCAGGCGCGGGGACGGCCGCGGGCAGGGCGCGGGGCGGTGGTGGACGGGCGCCGGGGCCGGGCCGCCGGAAGCGGCGGCGCGGACGTCCTTTTCGAGGACTCGGCCGCCGATGCCGGAGCCGGCGATGGCGTCGATGTTGACGCCGAGATCACGTGCGAGGCGGCGCACGGCGGGGGTGGCCAGGGCTTTGCCGGCCTCGGCGGTGACGCCGCCGAGCGAGCCGCCGACGGCGCCGACGACGGTGCCGGCGTCTTCGCGCTCGGCTTGGGCGGCGGCGGCCGGGGCGTGCTTGCCGTTCTCGGCGGGGAGGTTGCGGGCGATCTGCGAGCCGGTGTCGCACCCGGCGGCGGCGGCTTCAGGCTGGGCCGGGGCAGGCGCTGCGACGCTGCCGGAGCCGGCGAAGGTGACCAGCGGGTTGCCGACCTTGAGGATCTCGCCTTCCTTGCCGTGGAGGACGGCGATGGTGCCGGCGCGCGGGGCGGGAACCTCGACCAGGGCCTTGTCGGTTTCCATGTCGGCGAGGACCTGGTGCTCCTTCACGGCGTCGCCGACCTTGACGCGCCACTTGATGAGTTCGGCTTCGTGGACACCCTCGCCCAGGTCGGGGAGGATGAAGTCGTTGGGGTTGGCGGATTTCTTGGCGTGGGACATGGGGGGTTCCAAAGTGCCAAATCTCAAAGCGCCACATGCCAAATCTGAGCGCGGCGGTCTGACGGAATGAGACGTGCGGTGATCGGGATCGGGCGCCGGGTCGGGGTGTTCGTCGATTCTGAAGGGCGGTCGTTCTGTTCAGTAGGCCGCGACCTGCTGGATGGCTTCGGCGATGCGGTCGGCGTTGGGAAGGTACTCGAGTTCGAGCTTGGCGTAGGGCATGACGGTGTCGTAGCCGCAGACGCGCTGGACCGGGGCCTGCAGGTGCAGGAAGCACTTTTCCATGACGGTCATGCCGATCTCGGCGGCGAGAGAGCAGGTCTTGGGCGCTTCCTGAACGACGACGACGCGGCCGGTCTTCTCGGCCGAAGCGCAGACGGTGTCGAAGTCCAGGGGGCTCAGGGTGCGGAGATCGATGAGTTCGACGGAGAGGTCCTCGGGGAGCTTGTCGAGCGCCTCGAGGCACTGGAAGACGTTGGCGCCCCAGGTGATGACGGTGACGTCGGAGCCTTCGCTGACGATGCGGGCCTTGCCCAGGGGGATTTCGTACTGCTCTTCGGGGACCTGCTCGCGGAAGGAGCGGTAGACGCGCTTGGGCTCGAAGAAGACGACGGGGTCCGGGTCGCGGATGGCGGCGGTGAGCAGGCCCTTGGCGTCGGTGGGGGTGGCGGCGACGACGACCTTGAGGCCCGGGGTGTGGACGTAGATGGCCTCGGGCGAATCGGAGTGGAATTCCGGGGCGTGGATGCCGCCGCCCCAGGGGACGCGGACGGTCAAGGGGCAGGTGATGGCGCCGCGGGTGCGGTTGCGGAAGCGGGCGGCGTGGCTGGTGAGCTGGTCGTAGGCGGGGCCGAGGAAGCCCTCGAACTGGATCTCGGGGACGGGGCGCATGCCGGCCATGGCCAGGCCGACGCTGGTGCCCATGATGCCGGACTCGGCCAGGGGCGAGTCGATGACGCGGTCGGCCCCGAAGCGCTTCTGGAGGCCCTCGGTGACGCGGAAGACGCCGCCGTTGAGGCCGACGTCCTCGCCGAGGCAGACGACGCGCTCGTCGCGCTCCATTTCCTGGGCGAGGGCCTCGTTGATCGCGTCGACGAGGGTGAGGCCCTTTTCGATCTGCTGCTTGGTGCGGGGCATGCGTACTCCGTCGGGGGTCAGTTGCTGGAATCGTCGTCGTCGTCCTCGTCGCCGGCGGGGGGGCCGGGGAGCATGACCTCTGGCATGGCGGCGTTGAGCAGCGTCGCGACTTCCGACGGCTCCATGGGGATGGCGATGGACTCGCTGGCGGTCTGCCAGGAGAACCAGACGTCGGCGCCCTTCTTGCCGCCGAGCAGGCCCTTGCGGACGCGCACGGCCTTGACGTGGATCGGGTTGATCCACACCTCCCGGCCCTCGGAATCGGTGAACTGGACGAGCATGGGATCAGTGGGTGTGCTGAGCGGCGGCGCGGAGGCCGACCTGGGCGGGGTCCTGGCCGAGGCTGCTGGTGCGGAGGGTGTCCTTCTGGCGCTGGAGCTCCGGGGGCATGGTGGCGTAGAGGTAATCGAACATGTCGGAGACCGGGGGCGGCTCGATGCCCTCGGCCTTGCGGGCGACGTCGGCGGCGAAGGCGTCGGCACGCTCCTGCGCGGCGGCCTGGCGGGCGTCGTCCCAGAGTCCCTTGCGCTCGAGGTACTTGCGGGTGCGGATCATGGGGTCCTTGGCCGTCCAGGAATCGACCTCTTCGGCGGAGCGGTAGCGGCGGGCGTCGTCGGCGGTGGTGTGGTCGCCCAGGCGGTAGGTGACGGCCTCGATGAGGGTGACACCGCCACCGGCGCGGGCGCGCTCGCGGGCGTCGGCGGTGGCCTTGAAGACGGCGAAGAGGTCGTTGCCGTCGACCTGCACGCAGTGGGCGCCGTAGGCCAGGCCCTTCTGGGCGACGGTCTCGGAGTTCATCTGCTGCTCGCGGGGCACGCTGATGGCCCACTGGTTGTTCTGGCAGAAGAAGATGGCCGGCACGTTGAGGGTCGTGGCGAAGTTCATGGCCTCGTGGAAGTCGCCCTCGCTGGTGGCGCCGTCGCCGAAGTAGGTGCAGACGACGCGGTCTTCCTTGCGCATCTTGAAGGCCAGGGCCATGCCGGTGGCGTGGAGCATCTGGGTGCCGATGGGGATGGCGATGGGCGTGACGTTGACGCCGGGCGGGATGACGTTGCCGCGCTCGTCGCCCATCCAGTGCAGGAAGATGAGCTCCGGCGGCAGGCCGTGGAGGAACAGGGCGGCGTTCTCGCGGTAGCAGGGGATGAGCCAGTCGAGGCCCTTGCGCAGGGCGAAGCCGGAGCCGAGGGCGGCGGCCTCCTGACCCTTGTTCTGCGGGTAGGTGTACATGCGGCCGGAGCGCTGGAGCTTGAAGGCGATCTCGTCGAGGGTGCGGCAGTCGATCATGCGCTCGTAGAGGAACGCGACCTGCTCGTCGGTGAGGGTGTCCTTGGCGAGTTTCTCGTCGAGCACGCCGTCCTCGTTGAGGATCTGCAGGTGCTCGATCTTGGCGGTGTA
>JAHCJH010000039.1 GCA_026126345.1 Phycisphaeraceae bacterium
CGGGCTCGGGCGGCTCCGGCCGCCTTGCGTCTGTTCGTTGAGAGTCTCTCTCGGGGCACGTCGGCCCCCGCCGGGAACTTCAGCGGCTGGTCCGGCCGGGCCCGGACCACCGGCCCGGCGCCCGCGGTCGCCCGCGCCGCCAGCCCCGGCCGCATCGGCCTGGCCCCGGTTCCCGCCGGGGCCCGCAGGACGCTCAGCTCGCCGCCGGCGATCTGCGCGGCCCGCTGATTCTCCGTGCGGATCGCCTCGTACACCTCCTTGCGGTGCACGGCGATCCGGGTGGGGGCGGAGATCCCGAGACGGACCTTGTCGCCCCGGATGTCCACGATCGTGATCTCGATGTCGTCCCCGATCATGATCGTTTCGTCGCGCTGTCGGCTGAGCACCAGCATGCTCGGTTCCTTCCTTGCGTCGCGCGTGCGACGTGGTGCTACCACTCAAGCCCGCGGCCGTCCCTGGCCGCCCGTGGGCACGTTCCTTCCGTTCCTCGCGTTGGCCCGGCGCGTGCGCCATGCCTCGTCGAGTTCTCCTTCAGGCGCTCATCGCCTGCTGCGCGGCCTGGGGGCCTACCTTCATCAGAGGGTGCCGGGTCGTCCAGCGCTTCTCGGCAAGCACGAACTGCTCGCCCGTCCGTTGCGCCGTGTTGATCACCAGCGGGCCCTGGAGGTTGCCCGTCAGCGTCTGGTCCACCTTGTTCACGATCACGAACACCTGGGCGTCGCCCAGGCTCGACAGGCCCAGCTCGCTCATCTGCTCCGGCCGGATCGGCACCGAGAAGTCCGGGATGAAGAACGCCGGGTCGGTCACCACGAACGCCAGGCTCGGCTCTTCCAACGACTGCAGCCAAAAGAAGCACGCGTCCTCCGCGGGCTCCAGCAGGCAGTACCGCGTGAACGACCCGAACCCCAGCAGTCCCTTGGGGAACGTGATCACCCGGTCGTCCGCGATGTTCACCGTCCCGAAACGCGTCGTCCTGACTTCCATGTGTGCGCTCCGTCGTGGCCCTTCCTGGCGGGAGCTCCCGGCGCGTCCGGCGCCGGGCGACTTCCTGTCGTTGTCCCGCGGCCAGGCCAGCGCCGCGGGGGAGTGAACCGATCCGCCCGGGCGTCAGCCCAGGAAATCGAACAGCGTCCGCGATTGCAGCGTCGCCGCGGTCTGCAGCGACGCCTGCAACTGCGTCTGGAGCAGGCTGAACTCGATGGCCGCCGCCGAGTAGTCCAGCCCCTGCATGTCGCTCCTGACCTTCGTGTCCAGCACCTTCTGATCCTCGAGCTGGTCCGTCGCCTGCTGCACCGTCTGGCCGTACGAGCCGACCAGCCCATTGGCCTGGAGCACGCGCTCGCCGGCCAACCCGAGTTGCTCTCCAGCAAGCGTGATGCCAGCCGAGTCGTTCCGCACCAGCGCATCCCGCAAATCCAGCAGGTGCGTGAAAATGTTGTTCACCCGCACGCCGGCACGGTCTTGCGCGATCAAAGTTGCGCTCCCGGCGTCCCAGGTTCCGTCGAGCAGTCCCAGGTCATCCGCGGCGGTGGAGTTGTTGGCCCGGGCCACCGTGATCGGCCCCAACCCGCCCAGGTCCTGCAGGGCGATGCCGTTGGATCCGTTGGTCAGCGTCGCGTTGAACGACCCGGCGGGGATCTGCCCGGCGGTGACGGCGGCCGCGGCCTGGGCGTTGATGCGGGCCAGCAGCGTCTGAACGTTGGCCAGGTCCTGCGGCCGCAGGTCCACCGAGAACGTGTTGCCGTTTCCGAGCCGGATGGTGAAATCGACGTCGCGGGCGGGGTCCGGCAGGCCGGTCACCGGGTCGGTCGAGCCGTTCACCACGCCCACGCCTCGGCCGTTGTTGAAATCGCTCAGGGGGGTCGTCAGATCCAGCGTGCGGATCCCCAGTTGGGCCGCCGTGGTCCCGCCGACTTCCTCGATGCTCATGGCCGGGCCGGCGACCTCGTTGACGATGTCCAGCCCGGTGCCCGCGCTGTTGACGCGGACGCGCACGCCCAAACCGGTGCCTTCGATCAGGTTCCGGACATCGTCAACGGTCTGGGCGGTGGAAAGGTCCACATCGCGCATCTGCGTCGCAGCGCCCATGGTCATGCGCACGCGGATGGTGCCCAGGGGGAGCGTCAGGCCGGGCAGCGCGCTCAGCGGCGTCAGGGCCGTCAGGCGCGGGTTGAGGTCAGCCCCCGCGGCGTTGGTGGGCGTGAAGGCCGCCTGCGTGAGCCCAAGGTCGACCCCGGTGGTGCCGCCGGTGGTGTCGAAGAAGGCCAGGGAGCCGCCCGGCGCCACGTCCACGGTCAGCGAGCCGCCGCTGATCGACACGCCGCCGGCCCCGAGCACGGTGACGCTGTTGTCCGATTCGTACTGGCGGATGGCGGCGGTGATCCGGGCGACGGCGTCCTGGACGCTGGCGGCCTGGGTCAGATCGATGGTGCCCGCGGGTCCGCCATTGAAACTGAAACTCACCGATCCGGGGGCGATGCCCAGGCCCCGGGCGCCGGCGACGTCGCTCAGGCGCGTGCCGGCGGTCAGGGACGGGTTCAGGTCCAGGGCGCTGCGCTGGCGGGCCGAGGTTTCGCCGATGGCGTTGTCGCCGCCCAGGGTGATGGGAATTGGGAAGCCCGTGCCCAGGTCGGTGAGCAGCCCGGCGCCGGTGGCCGTGTAGCGATACCCCCCGGTGCCGACGGGGCTGACCGGGGGTGAGCCGGGCGTCGAGCCGCCGAACAGGTGCACGCCGGACTGCTGGCGGTTGGCGATGTCGAGCATCTGGCGCAGCAGTCCGTCGACCACGGTGGCCTGCTGCGCCCGCGTGGTGGCGTCGCTGGTCAGGCCGATCTGACTGCTGGCGATCGACCGGGCTTCGTTGACCAGGTCCGACGCGTCGCGAAGGGCGGTGTCGAGCGCGCCCAGGATGCCGCCGGCGTGGGAGAGGTTGCGCGAGCGCTGGTCGGCGCGGCTGAGGCGGTCGTTGATCGTCACGATCGCCGAGGCGCGTACCGCATCGTCGCTGGCCTGGCTGATCGACTGCCCGCTGGCGAGCTGGTTCTGCACGCGGAGCAGCGACACGTTGGTGCGCTGCAGGCTCGAGAGCAGCACCTGAGAGGTGAGCAGGTTCGAGACGCGGCCGAGGCTGGCGGGGATCGAGGGCATGGGTTCACACCAGTGAGAGCAGGGTCTTGGTCATCTCGTCGAGCACGCTGATGTACCGGGCCGAGGCCTGGTACTGCCGCTGGTACGTCAGCAGGTTGATCGCTTCCTCGTCCACGCTTACGCCCGAGACCGCCGAGCGCTGCGCCTCGAGGCTCTGCCGCACGGCGGCGGTCGATTCGGCGCCGGTCCGGGCGGCGCTGGTCCGCACCGCGACCGACTGCACCGTCTGGTCCCAGTGGCCCAGGAGCGTGCCGCCGCCGAGGCTCCCGATGGCCTCGTCGCGCAGGGCGGCGACCGCCAGGGCGGTGCCGTTGTCGGACTTGTCCAGGCCGGTCATCCGGGCCGCCGACAGCAGCCCGGGCTGGCCGAGCAGTTCGGCCCGCACGGCGATGTCGCGGGCGCTGGTGCCCGTGAAGTACGTGTTCACGCCCATCACCGCCAGCACGCCCGAGGTGTCCTCGGAGAACTGCACCTCGTACCCCGGGGCCGCCGAAATGCTCAGCCGCCCGTCGGCCGTGAACGACGCCGAGACGTTGGCCATGCCGTCGATCGCCGCGCGCAGCGCGTCGGGCGTGGTGTCATCGGCGAACCCGGGCGTGCCGGTCGAGGTGATGCCGTCCAGGTCCACGTTGACCTGCAGCGACTCGCTGGCGCCCGTCGCCGAGTTGCGGATGGTCACGCGGAACGAGCCCGACTGGGCCGCGAATGGCAGCGAGGCGAAGGACTGGTTGGCCGGGTCGTTGAACGAGAGCGCTTCATCGCCGCTGCGGATCTGCGTCTGGCCGACGACCGACGTGAGCGGGGCGCTGCCGAGGCCCTGGCTGTGCAGTCGGTTCACGCGGAACACCAGCTGCGCCGCCATCGTGTCCAGCCGGGCGATCGTGTCGTTGACCGCGGTTTCGCGCTGGCCCAGCAGCGAGCCCAGCCTGCCGGCGCGGATGTCCAGCCGCTCGTTATTGTCCACCGTCGAGATCGACACGCGCACCTCGCCGTTGACCGCTTCCTGCTTGAGCCGGACGCCCCGGCTGGTTCCGGAAAGGACCACCGGCGACGACCCGACGAGCACGTCGATCGCGCCCGACGGCTGCTCGACGGTGGTGACGTCCATGTACTGGCTGAGCTCGGTGAGCAGGGCGTCGCGCTGGTCGCGCAGGCCGTTCGCCGTGCCCAGGCCGTTCTCGCTGGTGACGATGGCGCGGTTGAGGCCTGCAATCTGCGACAGCAGCGCGTCGGTCCGCGTGGCGTTGGCCTCCAGGTCGCGGTCGATCTGAATGCGCTGCTGCGTCAGGCTGCCCCGCAGCGACTGCATGTACTGGGCCAGTTGCTGACCCTGCTGCACCACCAGAGAGCGCGTCCCGGCCTGCTGGGGCGTGTTGGCCAGTTCCGACCACGCGTTGAAGAACGCGCTGAGCCGGTTGGACAGGCTCGTGCCCGACAGCGCGTCGAGGGTCGTCTCGACGCCCGACAGCGTCGCCAGATCGCTCTGCGCGCCCGACTCGGCCGAAAGGCCCGACCACAGCCGCTGCTGCAACGCCGAGTCGATCTGCCGCCGCACCGCCGCGACCTCGACCCCGCGACCCAGGAACACGCTGCCGTTGCGCGAGTCGAACGCCGGGATCATCGTCGCGGACTGGCGGGTGTACCCGGGCGTCGCGGCGTTGCTGAGGTTGTTGCCGGTGACCTGGATGGCCAGCTGGCTGGCGGTCAACCCGGTGCGGCCGATCTGGAAAGCGCCGTTGAGGCTCATGGGCGTCGGCTCCGGGTCAGGAGGTCATGTCCAGGCCGCCGGCGACGGGCACGCCCGCCGGCGCGCCGGGGCGCGCGTAGATGCCGGTCGGCGAAAGCGTGCGCGCGACCTGGGCGATCAGGCCCTGCATGTGCCCCAGGAGGCTCTCGCTGGCCGACCGCACGGCGCGCTGTTTCTCGGCGACGGTGGCCATGAGTTCCTTCAGGCGAACGGCCGCCCGCAGCAGCGACCCGCGCGCCGGCTCGGCCGTGCGCGACGCCAGGAACGACAGCGTGATCGCCGGCACCGGCCCTGCGGCGCGCCGGCCAGGTTCGCCCTGCCACACCGAACGCACCAGCCGGGCCCGGCGGGACTCCAGCTCGCTGAGCCGGAGCGCCGCGTGCTGCTGCCGCCCGATGCACCGGTCCAGCGCCGCCGTGTCGGCCGAGGCGATCGCCGCGCGGTGCTCGGCCAGGAGCGCGAGCATCTCGGTATGGTGCGCCGTCAGGTCGTCCAGCAGGCCGGTCAGTTCAGCCAGCTGGGCCTCGCTGAGCATTACGGTGTCGAGCGGGCGTGACATCGCTCAGGCCTCCCCGCCCGGGTTGGAACGGTGCAGCAGGTCCGACGCCAGCCGGTCTACCAGCGGGAACCCGGACTTGCGGACGATTCGGCGCGCGGCCTCCGCGTCGGCGATGGCGCCGAACTGCTTCTCGGCCGGGCCCGGCGCAAACGGCGGTGCGGCGCGGTTGCTCGAGCGCAGCTGCGCCAGCAGCGGCTGCACCAGGGCGATCGCCACGAAGTCCTGCGCCGCCTCCTTCGCCGTGGCTTCCGCGGTCGATGCGCCGTCCCCGCCGGCCCGCGCCAGCACGCCCGCGAACGAGCGCTGCCGCTGCTCGAGCCCCTCGATCTGCCGGTCCGAGGCCGCGGCGTCCAGACGCGCCTGCGATCGATTCATCGTCAGCCCGATGCCGTCCATGGCGTGGCTCCGTTCAGTCGATGATCAGCCGGGCGTGCAACTGCCCGGCCCGGTGGATCTGGGTCAGCACGGCGATCTGGTCCTCGATCGGGACGTCGAGCGTTCGGAACGCCTGGATGAGGTCCTGGATGCGGGCCCGCTCGCTGGCACGCGACGTGGTGCCGACGCCGGCCCAGCGGTTGGTGGTGACCAGGGGGTTGGCCGGCGTTGCCACCGGCGGCGGCGTGGTGGTGGTGATCACCAGGTTCTTCAGGCTCACCGCCACCGCCGAAACTTCGACGTTCCCGGTCACGATGATCGAGCCCGTCCGCTGGTTCACGATGACCTGCGCCGGCAGGCGCAGCAGACTCGGGCTCATGGTCGACGACATCACCCGCGCCACGAACTGCGGCGCCGCCGCCCGTTCGGCTTCGGGGATCACCACCTCCACCGCCACGTCGTCGACGGCCCGGGCGATCGGGCCGGCGTTCGTCGCGGCGTCGGACTCCGCGGCCAGGCTGTTGATCGTGTCGGCGATCTGCGTGGTCACGGTGTAGCCGCGGAAGTGGGGGAACACCACCAGGCGGAACGTGTCCTTCACGCCGGGCATCAGCACGTCGCGGATCATTCGGGCGCCCATGCGCACGCGCCCGGCGGTGGGGATCAGGGGGTCCTCGATGACGACCGCGCCCGAGGCCATGGCGTACACGCCCTGGCCCGGCATGGGGCCCGAGAGCGCCGCCAGATGCAGCCGGCCGCCGGCCAGGCTCGAGGCCGAGTGGCTGGCGGTCACGAACACGTCCAGCGTGTCGTCGCGCCGGGCGCCCTGGGCGGGGATCACGCACTCGAGCATCACGATCGCGGCGGACTTGGCCTTGGCCAGCAGCTTGAGATCCGGAAGGGGGTTGCCGTTGGACTCGTAGATCTTCGCCAGCGGCCCGGCCATCACGAGCTCGTTGCCGGCGTCGCCCGTTCCCTTGAGGCCGGTGATGATCCCGATGCCGCGGAGCACCGATTCACCCTGGCCTTCCAGCCGGGCCAGTTCCTGGATGCTGGTCACGTCGGTGCTGACGGCGGGCGGTTCGGCGGCCGACCCGCCGGGGTTGGTGGCCGGCGCGCTGGGCTGAGCATGCGCAAGGGCTGCGGCCCAAGCGGCACAAACCACAGCGAGCAGGCATTCCTTGCGTGTCATCAGCGCGCTCCGCGTTGGCCAAACTCGTTCCACGAGTCCGGGAGCGAAGCCCGTGCCAGGGCGGGCCGCCTCCCGCGCCGCCGGCCGTCGGGCCGGCGCCGGTTCAGAAGTTGAACAGGGTCTCGAACAGCCGGGGGATCAGGCCCTTGGTGGCCGAGTCCTTGATCTGTCCGCTGTGCTCGACGTGGATGTTCAGGTTCGCCAGTTGGGACGACTGCACGGTGTTGGTGTTCGTCACGTCCTTCGGATCGCAGATCCCCGCCAGCACCATGGTCTTGGTCTCCTCGTCGGAGGAGATCGACTCTTTCGCCTCGACCACCAGCAGCCCGTTGGGCTTGACGTCCACGACCAGCGCGCTGATCCGCGCCGTGAATCGGTCCTTCCGTTCGTACGTGCCGTCGCCCTTGAACTTCCCGTCGGCCGTCAGCCCCACCTTGGGCTTCACCGTCCCGATGCCCTCGGTCAGCGTCGCTTCTTCCAGCAGCTTCTGGATGCTCGGGAAGTACTTCAGCTCCCCCAGCAGGTCGTACTTCTTCTTGGCGTCCAGCGACTGCTCGTACTTCTGGATGCTGGTTTCGTTGATGATGATCTCGATCTTGTCGTGCTTCTGGTACGTCCGGGGCTTCGGCGGAACCACCACCATCAGGCTCGCTTCCGCGAGCGTGGGCGCGCCGTCGCTCGCACGCGCCGGGGACGGGGCCGGGGCGATCGGCCCGTTGCCCGAGGCGGGAGTCTGCCCCTGCTCGGGCGCCGGGGCCGCGGCCGGCGGCGGGATCGGCGCGTGGAACAGGCTCTGCCCGCTGGCCGGGGCGCTCATCCAGGACATCACGACGATCAACGCTGCACGGGTTGCAGTTCTCATCACCTGGCTCCTCGAACGGGTACCCGACCCGATGAACGACCGGTCGTTGGGCCCCGGTCGTCCGGCTCGCGGCGGTCCGCGTCGGCCGAACGATCGTCCAGCAGCATGACCGCGGTGCCGCGCCCGGACATCCGTGCGGTAAACGTCTTCTTCGAACCTTCGACCTGCATGGGCACTTCCTGCCCGTCCCGCCCATCGGCCAGAGCCTTGGCCCGCACTTTCACCACCATGCTCCCCGACAGGCAGTGCACCCACACCGTTTCGCCCTTGCGCACCACCACGGGCGTCTGCACGTCGGCCGCGGTGACCACCCGGCCCGCGTCCACCCGACGGCGCGCCGTGGCGCCGACCGCCTGCTCCGCCGTCAAGCCCGCGGGCGCATCGGGCGTGAGCCATCGCTCCTCGCCGGTGACCGCGTCGGCGGTCACCACGGCGTCGCGTTCGATCGTCATCGACGCCACCACAACCGACCGCTTGACCAGCACGTCGGCGTTCAGCGTTCTGGACTCGGCCAGCCGGTCGCCCCGGTACACGTCCACCCGCAGCGGCACCCGACCCGATCGGGCCGACGCCGCCGGCTGCACTTCGTACCGCACCCCGGCCTGCAGCGGGCGGTTCAAGAACGCCTGGTCGCCGGTCGAAAGGCCGGAAAAGCCGACCCGTATGCCCGCCGGCTCGACCCCGTACAGGGACGCCAACCGGTGCGTGATCTCCGCCCGAACCGAACCGTCCGAACTGTCGATCGGCGCGGGCGTCTCGTGCTCCCGGGCGGGCTTGGCCGGCTCGGGGGCGCGTTCGGCGCCCGGTCCGACCCGCACGTAGCACGTGCCCCCGCTGATGGTCACGCGGCCCCAATTCAGGCCGGGAACGGCCCGCTCGGCCGCGGCATGAACCTGCGACGCCGTCACCGCGGCGATCCCGTTGGGCTCGCCGATGGCCTTGTCGAGCACGACCACATCCGCCAGGCGTCCCGCGTCCGGGCCTTCCAGCGCCGCGACGTCGGAGATGCGCACCGGCTCCCCCGCCCGGGCAGCTGCCCCCGGACGCATCACCACGTTGGTCTGTGCGCCCGCCTGCGTGGCGACCGCCAGCACCGCCCCGATTGCCGCCAGAATCCTGCACGTGACATTCATCCGGATCCTCCGGGTTCTGGGCCGCCTGGGACTACCGCTTGAGCGTCGCGACCGTCCGCAGGGTCTCGTCGGCGGTGCGGATGGTGTTGGAGTTCATCTCGAACGCGCGCTGGGTCTTGATGAGGTTGATCAGTTCCACCGTGGGGTCCACGTTGGAATTCTCGACGAACTTCTGCTTCAACGAGCCGCGCTGATCCTCGCCGGGAGTGCCCAGTACCGGCGGCCCGGAAGCGTCGGTCTGCAGGAACAGGTTCTCGCCGATCGACTTGAGCCCCTGCGGGTTGATGAAGGTGGCGATCTCCATCTGGCCGACCAGTTCCGGGTCGGTCAGGCCCGGACGGTCGACGTAGACCTCGCCGTTGTCCTGGATGCTGATGGCCGTGGCGTCCTCGGGGATCTGGATGTTGGGCTCCAGGCGTCGCCCCTGGTCGCTGGCCAGCACGATCTCCCCGTCCCGGTTGAGGGCAAAGTTGCCGGCGCGGGTGTAGGCGTACCCGTCGCCCAGGCTGTCCTGCACCTTGACCCGGAAGAAGCCCCGCCCGCTGATCGTCACGTCCAGCTCACGACCGGTCGCGATCGGCGCGCCCTGCTCGAAATCCACCTGCGTCCCGGACACCTTGACGCCCAGGCCGACGTACAGCCCCGTGGGCCGCTGGTCGCCGATGCTGTTCTCGACGCCCGGCTGGGCCCGTTCGACGTACAGCAGGTCCTGGAAGTTGGCGCGGCTGCCCTTGAAGCCCTGGGTGTTCACGTTGGCCAGGTTGTTCGCCGTGACGTCCAGCGCCGTGTTCAACGCGCTCAAGCCCGACGCCGCCGAGTCCAGTGCCGTGATCGCCATCGCCATGCTCCCGGTTCAATCGCTCTATGCCAGCCGCGCGAACGTCCCGACCGTCCGCTGCATCAGTTCGTCCTGAATCTGGATCATCCGCAGGTTGGCGCCCACCGCCCGCTCGGCCTTGCCGATCTCCAGCATCGCGGTGATGGGGTCCACGCCGGAGCGTTCCAGCGCGCCCTGTTCCACCGTCGCCGCGCCGGCTTTGCGCTGCGAGAACTGCGCTCCGCTCGGCCGGAACAACCCCTCGCCCGCCTTGGGCATGGTCTCGGCGTCGGCCACGCTCACCACGGCCAAGCGACCCACCTCGGCGCCCCCCTGGCGGATGCGGCCATCGCCGTCGATCTTTACCTGGCCGCCGCCGGGCAGGGCAATCGGCCGGCCCTTGTCGTCCAGCACCGGCAGCCCGCTGGCCGCCATCACCAATTCCCGCCGGGCGTTGAGGCTCAGCCGTCCGTCGCGGGTCAGCCGCACTTCCTTGCTCGTGCCATCCACTGAGGACGAAACCGTGAAGAAACCGACCCCCCGCAGGGCCAGGTCCAGTTCCCGGTTGGTCACCTCGATCGAGCCCTGCGACATGTCCACGCGGCTCGGGCCCAGTTTCACGCCTGCCCCCAGACGTTCCAGCATCTCGTTGGACGGCGTGAACGCCAGCGCGGGGTTCTCCGCCCGCGCCGCTTCCCGCAGCCGCATCGACACCACGTCGGTCTTGAATCCCGGCGTATTGACGTTCGCCAGGTTGTTCGCCCACACGTCCATCCGGTGCAGGTTCACCAGCACCCCGGACGCCGACATGTACGAGCCGTAGTTCACCGCTCGCCCCCCTGGTTCGACGCGGCCACGGCGAGCCGCAGACGGTGCGCCTGGTCGAGTACGCGGGGTTGGGTGGTCGCGGCGGCAACCTGGCGAGCGTGCTCTTCGGCGGCCAAGCCGGCCAGCCGGACCAATCGCGCCCCCAGGTCGGAACCCGGGCCGTTCAATCCGCTGATCCTGGCCAGTGTGGGCGCGCACGCGGTGCTCATGGCACCCGGTCACCTATCAACCGCCGTGCCACGCCCGCGCCGGGGCGATCGGCAGAATCGACGCGCGAGTCCTGCGCGGCCGCGTCAGTTGCGCGAGCCGCACGAGCCGACGTTCTTGCCGCACGGGCAGCACGCGCCGCTGTGCACGTGGCCGCCGCCCTTGCCGACGCCCGGCTCGCCGCCCTGGGCCGCAAACGTCGACAGCCGCCGCTTGAACACGCGTCCCTTGCCGTCGGGATCCGGCACCGCCTTGTCGGCGTCGGCCGCTGACCGAAGCAGTTCCAGCACCGTGCCGTCCTTCTCGCAGATGTACTCGTACAGAGGCATGCGAGATCGTAGAGGCCCATCCGCCAGCGTGTCCGCCCCTCACGCCAGCGTGTGCACCGTGTTCGGCAGCTCGTCGCCCCGCGTTGGATCGGGCGGAAAGTGGGGGGCCAACACATCCCCGGCGAGCTCGATCGCCTCCACGAGCCCCGCCGCCAGTTCCCCCTTCCTCGAACGCTCCACGATCCGGTCCCTCATGGCCTGCCACGTCTCCTGGCTCACCTTCTCCGCCACGGCGTCGTCCGCCACCACCCACACCATCCGCTCCAGCAGCGACACGTAGATCAGCACCCCGGTGCCCCCACGGGTGTTCCGCACACGCAGGTTCACGAAGCAGTCGCTCCCACGCCGTCGCACCTGCTCGAGCATCTCCCCGCGACCGCGAGCCCAGGCCGAGATTCGCGGCCAGCGTGCCCCCGCCCACGCCCCGGCGATCCACCCAGCCACCACCAGGGCGAGCGTTCCGATCAACCCCAGCGGCGCCGGAACCACCCAGCTCCAGTCTCCGCTGGCCGCCGGTCCATTCAGCACCACGTTCACAGCCCCGGCCAGCACCAACCCCGACACCAGGCCGGTCAGGTCAGCGGCCCGTTGGTACCGGGCCGACCGCGCCGCGACGACCACGACCAGCTCGGCGCTCGTGCGGCGTTCCGCCTGCGCGATGG
Source organism: Phycisphaeraceae bacterium (assembly GCA_026126345.1). GTDB lineage: Bacteria > Planctomycetota > Phycisphaerae > Phycisphaerales > UBA1924 > JAHCJH01. Next base: position 11,859 of record JAHCJH010000039.1, read on the forward strand.
CCGACTCGATCGCGGCACGCTGCGGCGTGAACAGGATGGTCGGTGCTTCGCGCATGGTTCACCACCCGCCGCTCGCCCCGCCTCCGCCCGAGAAGCCTCCTCCGCCGCCGCCCCATCCACCCCCGCCCCCGAAACCGCCGCCGAAACTGCCACCCCCGAATCCGCCGCCCCCGGGCCAGTTGCCGCGGCCGTGCAGCGGGAACCACATGCCGTAGTGGTACCGGTTGTAGAACATCGAGCCTCCCATGAACAGCGGCACCAGCACCCACACCAGATTCTGGCGTGCCCATTGCCAGGCCGCCGCGAACACATCGCCGAAGCGCTGGCCGATCGGGCGCGACGGGATCGCCTGCCCGGTGGCCATGCAGCGCAATCCGTCCACGCCGACGCGGACGCCCTCGGAGAACCGCCCGCGTTTGAAGTTGGGAACGATCAGGTTGTTCATCACCTCCGCCGCGAACTCGTCGTAGTCGTGCTTCCACCCGGCGCCCAGCTCGATGCGGGCCTTTCGGTCGCCCTTGGAGATGAGCAGGAGGATCCCGAAGTTGTAGTCCGCGCTGCCGATCCGCCAGTTGTTGAACACCAGTTCCGCGTACCGGTCCACCGAGACGTTCCACGCGCCGTAGTCCGCCACCGACGGGATCGTGCACACCAGGATCGGGATCTGCTTCTCGGCGTGCAGCGCGGCGCACCAGGCGTTGATGGTCGCGGCGTCTGTCGGATCGACCAGACCCGCATCGTCCACGATGTACGAGCCCGGGGGGGGGCCGGCCGGGAACCGCACCTGGGCCGCCGCGGTCCTGCCGAGGACGCCGAACACGCCCAGCGCCGCCAGCACGCCGACCACGATGGTCAACACCCGCCGTCGCGATGTCTTCCCCGTGCTCATCGCGGGCGATGATACACGCGTGGCTTCGCTACGCTGGCAGAGGTCCGGCGCACGCGCGTGCGAATCCGCCGACCGAGTCAGGAGCCCGCCATGTCCGCGCCCGCCCACCCCACGCCGTTGACCCGCTCGCCCGCCTGGACCGCGCTGGCGGCGCACGCCCGCGAGATGGCCGGCGTTCAGATGCGGGCGCTGTTCGCGGGCGATGCCCGCCGGTTCGAACGCATGCACCTGCGCTGGGGGGACCTGCTGCTGGACTACAGCAAGAACATCGCCACCGACCGGACGATGGCGCTGCTGATGGACCTGGCGCGCCAGCAGCGGGTGGAGGCCTGGCGCGACCGCATGTTCGCCGGCGATCGGATCAACTTCACCGAAGGCCGCGCCGTGCTGCACACCGCCCTGCGCAACCGGTCGGACCGGCCGGTGGTCGCCGACGGGGCCGACGTCATGCCCGAGGTGCGGCGCGTGCTGGCGCAGATGAAGGCGTTCAGCGACCGCGTGCGCTCCGGGGCCCACGCCGGCTACACGGGCAAGCCGATCACCGACGTGGTCAACATCGGCATCGGCGGCAGCGACCTGGGCCCGGTCATGGTCTGCGAGGCTCTGCGCCGGTACTCCAAGCGCGACCTGCGCACCCACTTCGTCAGCAACATCGACGGCACCCACATCGCCGAGGCCCTGCGCGGGCTCGACCCCGCCACCACCCTGTTCATCGTCGCCAGCAAGACCTTCACCACTCAGGAGACCATCACCAACGCACGCACAGCGCGCGACTGGTTCCTCGCCTCCGCACGCGACAAGGCCCACGTGGCACGCCACTTCGTCGCCCTGAGCACCAACGCCCGTGAAGTCGCGGCGTTCGGCATCGACACCGCCAACATGTTCGCGTTCTGGGACTGGGTCGGCGGGCGCTACTCGCTCTGGTCGGCCATCGGCCTGTCGATCGCCCTCTCGGTCGGTTTCGAGAACTTCGAGGCCCTGCTGTCCGGCGCCCACGAGCTGGACGAGCACTTCCGCGAGGCCCCGCTCGAGCGGAACCTGCCGGTCATCCTGGCGATGCTCGGCGTCTGGTACAACAACTTCCTGCCCGGGCCCGACGGCGCCACCGCCCAGAGCCACGCCATCCTGCCGTACGACCAGTACCTCCACCGCTTCGCCGCCTATTTTCAGCAGGGCGACATGGAGTCCAACGGCAAGTTCGTGCGCCGCGACGGCCTGACCGTTGACTACACCACCGGACCGGTGATCTGGGGCGAGCCGGGCACCAACGGCCAGCACGCGTTCTACCAGCTCATTCACCAGGGCCGAAAACTGATCCCCTGCGACTTCATCGCCCCCGCGGTCAGCCATAACCCGGTCGGCACGCCCGCGGGCGAGCACCACCGGATCCTGTTGAGCAATTTCTTCGCTCAGACCGAGGCGCTCATGCGGGGCAAGACGCTCGAGGAAGCCCGGGCCGAACTGCTGGCTTCGGGCGCAGCGCCGGCTGACGCCGACACGGTCGCCCCGCACAAGGTGTTCGAGGGCAATCGCCCAACCAACTCCATCCTCGTGCGCCAGATCACGCCGCGGTCCCTCGGCAGCCTGATCGCGCTCTACGAGCACAAGATCTTCGTGCAGGGCGTCGTCTGGGAGATCAACTCGTTCGATCAGTGGGGGGTCGAGCTCGGCAAGCAATTGGCCAAGGCCATCCTGCCCGAACTGACCGCCCCCGCCGACGCCTCGGCGCACGACAGCAGCACCAACGGGCTCATCAACGCCTGGCGACGCCTGGTCGGGTCGTGACCCGCACCGGATCGGACCGGCTCAGTGCTTGGCGGCCTTCCGGGCGACGACCGACCCGTTGCCCCCGGGAGTTTCCTCGCCCGACTTGCCCGCTTCCAGGGGGTTGTGGAAGTGCCGGTTCTGCACCGGCACCAGGATGTGCAGCACCTTCTCCAGCACCGCCGCCGGCGAGCCCATTGCGTCCACCTCGGAGATGATCTCGCGGGGGTAGAACTCCAGCACCGGGTGCGTCTCGTCCTCGTACACGCTCCAGCGCTTGCGGATCACTTCTTCCTTGGCGTCGTCGACCCGGTTCTCCTTGATCGCCCGCCGCCGCAGCCGGTCGATCATCTTCTCCTTGTCCGGGCAGACCAGGTGCAGGATCTGAAGCACATCCAGGTGCTTCTCCAGGATCTTCGCCTGCGCCACGTTCCGAGGGATACCGTCGAGCACCAGCAGGTCCACGTGCGGCTTGTAGATCCCAAGCACCGTCCGCGCGTGCATGTTCTGGTGCCACATCTGGATCGTCGCATCGTCCGGCACCAGCAGGCCCTTGGACGAATACTCCAGGAAGATCTTGCCCAGCGGCGACGACATGTCCAGCGAGCGGAACACCTCGCCGCACGACAGGTGGTAAAACCCCGGAACCGAGCCCAGGATCTTCCCCTGCGTTCCCTTGCCCGCGCCCGGAGCCCCGAACAGCAACACGGTTCGATAACGCTTGTGCATGACCGGTCTCCGACGAGCAATGATCCCCAGCGCGGCCGCGCCGCAGTCCATGATCGTACCGCGCTCAGCCCAAGATGTACCGCGGAAATCCCGCGACGCAACATCCAAGCCGTCCCGTCGCCGCCGGATGCGCCGCCCAGACCGGATACCGTGTCCCGTCCATCACGATTCCCAAGGAGCTTGTCCATGGCTGGTCTGAGAACCCCCGCCCGCCCCCTGATGCTGGCCTCGATTCTGGGTGTTGCCGCCGCGGGCGTCGCCACCGCTTCGGCACGCCGGCCCGAGCCTCGCCCGGAGCCCCCGCCCGCCCGGGTGCCCGCAGCCGCGGCGTTGCCGGAGCCCTGGGTCGGCCGCTGGAGCGGGCCTTCGACGAATACCGCGCCGGGGAGACCTCCGCTGAAGTTCTCCATGGGGCTCGACATCGCGCCCGACGGCCCCGGACAATGGGCCTGGACGATCACCTACGACGGGGCCCAGGGAGCCCAGGTGCGCCGGTACCACCTTCGCAGCAGCGGGGACGACCCCGGCCGCTTCGTGATCGACGAGAACAACGGAATTGTTCTCCAGGCCACGCTCATCGATGGCGCGCTCTACTGCCCGTTCAGTCTCGGCGACCAGACGCTCACGGCGATCTACCGACCCGTGTCCCCGGGCACGCCAGAGGCCCGCATCGAGTTCGAGGTGATCACCTTCCGCGCCGGCGACGGCGTGGACACCGGCGGCAAGGCCGGCGCGCCGGCGGTGCGGACATGGCCCGTCGCCTCGCTGCAGCGAGCCGTGCTCCGCCCGAAGGCCCCCTGACCCGCGGTCACACCAGAAGCGTCGCCGGCTTCTCCAGCATTTCCTTCACCGTGGCCAGGTACTGCGCCGCCATCGCGCCGTCGATCACGCGGTGGTCGCTCGACATGGTCATCGCCATCACGTGCCCGATCGCCAGCCGGTCCTCCCCGTCGGGCCCCGGCTCGACCACTGGCTGCTTCACCGCGGCGCCCACGGCCAGGATCGCGACATTGGGCGGGTTGATGATCGCCGTGAAATGGTCCACGCCGTACATGCCCAGGTTGCTGATCGTGAACGTGGAGTCCGACATGTCCTCGATCGAAAGCCCCCTGGTTCTGGCCTTGTCGGCGTAGGCCCGGGTCTCCGTTGAGATCAGGCGCAGTCCCTTGCTGTCGGCGTCCCGCAGCGTCGCCACCACCAGCCCGCCCCCGCGCTCGGCCGGCAGCGAGATCGCCACACCGATGTTCACGCGGTCCATCAGTTCGATCGCCGGCTCGCCGCGGGTTCCGCCCCAGCGGCTGTTCACGTACGGGTGCCCGTGCATCGCCAGGGCGCAGGCACGCACCAGGAAGTCGTTGACCGACAGCTTCACCTTCTGCGATGCGAGCTGGTCGTTCAACTGCGCCCGCAGCGCCAGCAGCGCGTCCATCCGCACCGACACGCTCACCTGGTAGTGGGGGATCGTCGTCTTACTCTCGACCAGTCGGCCGGCGATCGTCCGCCGCATGTTCGACAGCGGCTCCACCCGGTGCTCCAGCGCGCTGGCCAGCGACGGCATCATCAACGCCGCGATCGGCGGAACGCTCATCGCCGCCGCCGACTCGCTCACCGTGCCGCGCTGGGCCATCGGCTTGGGCCGCTTGATCACCTCGGGGGCGGGGGCCGTCGCCGGGGCCCTGGGTTCGTCTGTCGCCGGCGCGGTCTCCGCCGCCGGGTCCGGCCGCCCGGTCCGGGCCGCACGCCCGCCGGCGATGGCCGCCTCAACGTCCTTGCGCACAATGCGGCCCGAAGGCCCCGACCCGTTGAGCGACGCCAGGTCCAGCCCGTTGTCCGCCGCGATCTTCCGCGCCAGGGGCGAGGCGAACACTCGCTCGGCGTGCCCGTTGCTGCCTTCAACCGAATGCGACGCCGCTGGCTTGGACTCCGCCACCGTCGCGGTTGCCGTCGCCGAACCGACTTCATCGGCGCCACCGGCGGCGGTCGTCCGTGTGGCGGCTGCCGTCCCGCCGGCACTCTGCCCGCCCTGCCAGATCAGGATCGTCGTGCCCACCGGCACCGACTGCCCCTCCTTCACCGCCAACTCGCCGACGACGGCGTCCTCGAAGCTCTGCAGCTCCATCGTCGCCTTGTCGGTCTCCACGTCGGCCACCACGCCGCCGGACGACACCTTGTCCCCCGGCTTGACGTGCCACTTGACGATCGTGCCGACTTCCATCGTGTCCGAAAGCCGCGGCATCGTGAGGTTCGTCGCCATGCGTTGCTCCTGCCTCCCCGGCTTACAGGCGGCCCACGGCCTTCTTCACGGCCTCGATGATCTTCCCCTTGTGCGGCAGGAACTCCGCCTCCAGGTTCTTGGCGTACGGGGCCGGCACGTCGTCGCTGTTGACGCGCAGCGGCTGATGGTCCAGGTAGTCGAACGCCCGCTCGCACACCTGCGTGATCACCTCGCTGGCCACGCTGGCGAACGGCCAGCACTGGTCCACCACCACCACCCGGCCCGTCTTCTTGAGCGAGCGCACGATCGACTCGGTGTCCAGCGGGCGCACGGTCCGCATGTCCAGCACGTCCACGCGGATGCCGTCCTTCTCCAGTTCCGCCGCCGCGTCCAGGCAGAAGTTCACCGGCCGCCCGAAGCTCACGAGCGTGCAGTCATCGCCTTCGTGCCGCAGCGCGGCCTTGCCGAACGGGATGTAGTACTCGGCCTCGGGCACGTGCCCCTTGTCGCTGAGCATGCGCTCCGACTCAAGGAAGAACACCGGGTCGTCGTCCACGATCGAGGTCTTGAGCAGCCCCTTGGCGTCGTACGCGCACGAAGGGATCGCGATCTTCAGCCCCGGCACGTTCGAGTACAGACCCTCGACGCACCACGAGTGCGTGCTGCCCAGCTGTCCGCCCGCGCCGTCGTTGCCCCGGAACACCACCGGGCAGCCCCACTGTCCGCCCGACATGTACAGCATTTTGGGCACGTTGTTCAGGATCTGGTCCGCGGCCACCAGGCTGAACGACCAGCTCATGAACTCGATGATGGGGCGCAGCCCGTACATCGCCGCGCCCACCGCCAGGCCGGCGAAGCCGTTCTCGCTGATCGGCGCGTCGATGATCCGCTGGGGGCCGAACTCGTCGAGCATCCCCTGGCTGACCTTGTACGCGCCGTTGTAGTACGCGACCTCTTCGCCCATCAGGAAGACCCGGTCGTCCCGGCGCATCTCCTCGCTCATCGCCTCGCGCAACGCCTCGCGGAACTGAATCTGGCGGGCGCCCTCGCGGGCCGGAAGGGGCTTGGACCAATCGATGTCGCTCAGTCGCATGGGGATGGAATCCCTCCCAAACAGACGGGGAACGTGCCGATCGCCAGTGTATGCCTCGGACGGTCCGCCGACGATGGACCGCTCATTCCTGGTCTACGTACAACGGTGCGCGGTTCGCCATCGCGTCGGGCCCCAGCACTCCACCCCCGTCGACCATCAGGTGCACCGGCCGGTCGTCGGGCGTCGCCCAGGTCAGGCGGTTCACCAGATTCTGCCCGTCCAGGTTCCCCTTGGACCGCACCACCAGCACCAGCGCCCGCACGTCGCCCTGCAGCACCATCACCAGCCACGCGGTCCCCACGCCCTCCTGCGTCGCCAGCACAAAGGTCATCGCCGCCCGCAGGCCCTCGGGCACGAAATCCACGTTGGGCTCGGCCACGAGAATCGGCGCCGCCCCCGACAGGTCGAGCGGCCGGCGCGCGTTGGCGCCGTCCTCCGGGTTGGGCGGTTTGACGGTGTCGCGCACCTGCCCGTGCGTCAGCGTGATCTCATCCGGCGAGCCGGTCTGGTACGTCAGCCCGAAGCCGGCCGTGTACGCCACGTTCATCGCCCAAGCCCCGCGCACCGGCTGCATCGGCGGCAGCTCGCCCTGCCCGAAGGCGACGCCGGCAGCCTCCGGCGCCCTGAACAGCGCGATGTACGGCAGCCCCTGCGGCCCGGCCACCGGCCGCACCGTGTTGTCGGGGTTCGCGAACGTGAACAGTTCGGGCAGGTCCAGCTGTGCCCGCTGCTGCTCGGTCAACGCCATCGGTGATCTCCCGTTCCCTCGCCCGTCGGCCGCGATTCACAGCAACGGGTTCTTCGCGCCCTGGTGATACTCGCGCAGGGGGCTCAGCCCCGGCTGCGGGTTCACGTACACATCGCTGTACAGCTCCGCCGCCGCCTCGGGCGCCGGCGCCGTCTCGGCGAACGTCAGGGCGTCCATCGCCGCCGCCTTGCACTCGTCGATCATCTCCTGCAGCCGGCTCTCCGAGAGGCACCGCCGCTCCGCCATCAGGTGCTGGCTCAAGAGCTCGATCGAGTCCCGCTGCCGCACCGTTTCGACCTCCTCTTTCTTGCGGTACTTCTGCGGGTCGCTCATCGAGTGGCCCTGGTACCGGTACGTCAGCAGATCCACGAACGCCGGCCGGCTCTGCTCGCGGCAGCGGTCCACCAGCGGCTTGAACTGGTCGTAGATGTTCAGGATGTCCATCCCATCGATCCGCACGCCCTCGATCCCGTACGCCGCGGCCTTGGCCGTCAGGTCGTGCGCCATCGTCGTGCCGCGTTCGATCGCGGTGCCCATGGAGTAGCGGTTGTTCTCAACGATGTAGATCACCGGAAGATCCCACAGCCCAGCCAGGTTCATCGCCTCGTGCAGGGCGCCCTGGTTCAGCGCCCCGTCGCCCAGGTAGCACAGGGCGACCTTGCGGCGTGCCGGGCCGCCGTCGACCGTGCGGCGCATCACCTCGACCTCGTACTTGGCCGCGAACGCCAGCCCGGCGCCCAGCGGCGTCTGCGCGCCGACGATGCCGTGCCCGCCGAACATCCAGTTCGGCTTGTCGAACATGTGCATCGACCCGCCCTTGCCCTTGGCGCACCCGGCCAGGCGGCCGAACATCTCGGCCATGCACGCGCGGGGCGACATTCCCCGTGCCAGCGCGTGGCCGTGGTCGCGGTACGCCGTCACGATCGGGTCGTCGTGGTTCAGGCACCCGATGGTGCCCACCGCCAGCGCCTCCTGCCCGATGTACAGGTGGCAGAACCCGCCGATCTTGGCCTGCTGGTACGCCTGGGCGCAGCGGTTCTCGAACTCCCGGATCAGGATCATGTCCCGCAGCCAGCGCAGCAGCGTCTCGTTCGGCAACGCCGCGCTGGGACGCTGTCGTCCCGGCTCACGCTTGGGCGCGCCGTTGGCGCCCATGTGGACCTTGCTCGACGTGATCTGCGTGATGTCCGCCGGCTGGCTCGGGGTGGGCGCGTGCGGTGAGCCGGAGGCAGACGGAAGAGTCGACATCATGGGTGTTCCTGCAAACGGATTCGAGCGTTAAGCGTAGGAGCCGCGCCCCGCCCCGGCCAAAAAGCAAACCGGCACGGTCCTGCGACCGTGCCGGCGTGGGTGCGTGGGATTCAGGCCCGCTCAGCCGGGGTTTGTCGCGGGCGTCGCCTGGGCGTTCTTCACATCGCCGGACTTGGCAGCCAGCGCCTTGGCCTGCAGGAACACCAGGGCGGTCTGCAGCTGCACGTCCAGCCCCTCGGTCAGCAGGCGCTCGGGGTCCGGGCGCGGCTTCACGATGCCGTCCTTGCCCGGCTTGGCCGCTTCGGCCGCTTCGGGCGTGACGTCGGCCTCCTGCCGCAGGGTCAGGGCCTCGGAGATCTGCTTGGGCAGCATGCTGACGCGGATGTGCGGCTCGACACCCCAGGTCGTGTCGTGGTCGCGCCGGTGGATGATCTTGCCGCTGGGCAGCTTGTAGTACTGCGTGGTCAGCTTCAGCATCGTGTTGGCGGTCAGCTGCAACACGTTCTGCACCGAGCCCTTGCCGAACGACCGCTCGCCCACGACGATCGCGTCGATCTGCCCCTGGTCGGCGTACCAGCGGATCGCGCCCGACACGATCTCCGACGCCGAGGCCGAAGACTCGTTGATCAGCACGGCCAGCGGCACACCCTTGAGACGGGCCCGGTTCGGCTCGGCCGTTTCGATCTGCTGCTGCACGCCGCCGGCGGACTCGGTGCTCACGATCGTGCCGTCGGCGATGAACAGGTTGCTGATCGACACCGCCTGCGTGAGCAGGCCGCCGGGGTTGAACCGCAGGTCGAGGATCAGCCCGCGCAGCCCGACCTTCTTCATGCTGTCCACCGCCGCGAGGATCTCGCGCGTGGATTCCTCGTTGAAGCCCGTCAGCCGCACGTAGCCGATGCCGCTGGTCCGGTCGATGAACCAGTCCCAGTCGCTGTCCTTGTTGCCCGTGCGCTTCCAACCCTTGACAGTCACCAGCGGGATCTTCGAGCGCGTCAGCACGAACTCGATGTCGTTGCCGTCGCGCTCCATCAACAGCGTCACCTTCGTGCCCGCCGGGCCGGTGATCTGCTCCACCGCCTGGTCCAGCGACATGCCCACCGCCGTGGCGCCGTTGATCTTCTTGATGAAATCGCCGGTCTTGATCCCCGCGCGGAACGCCGGCGTGCCCTCCAGCGGCGTGACAACCTTGATCATCTGCGTCTCTTCGTCCAGCTGGATCTGCACGCCGATGCCGATGAACGACCCCTCGGTCATCCGCTTGAACCGGGCCAGTTCGTCCGGCCAGATGATGTTGGAGTAATCGTCGAGCCTGCCGAACGCGCCGTTGCCGAACTCGTGCAGCACCGCCGTGTCGGCCAGCTTCACCGTGCGGCCCGCCGCCGCCACCAACTCCTCCACCAGCGAGCTCACGCCGAACCGGCTCGGCTCGGTGCGAGCCGCCTTCAGGTCGTTCACCCGCGTCGAGAGCCATCCGTCGAACTCCGCGACCGCTTTCTCGTCGGCCAACCCCGGGAACGCGGACTTCAGGTCGGGCGTCGAGATCAACGTCCGGATGTTCTCCAGCCCGCCGATCAGCATCGCCCGCAACGGCACGTGCTCCACGTGCAGATCCGCCGCCCGCGACAACGCGCCCAGCACCGCGGCCGAGGTCACGCCCTTGAGCTTCCCGCCCGCGTCCTCGCCCACGGCGTTGAACGCCGGCAGCGGGGGCAACTTGTCCATCTTCCGCCGCTCGTTCCGAAGCTCCCACAGCCGCTGCGGGTTGTACAGCCGGATCATTCCCAGCCGATTCAGCAGCCGCCGTGCGTCGTCCTTATACGTCGCCTCTTCGTCCAGCAGCGTGTTCAGGCGCTGGAAGAGCTCCGACGCCATCAGCACGTCGTTGGCCGCCTCGCACCGGCGCGCCGCCGCCGCCGCGTCCGCCACCAGCTTCACGATGTCCGCCCGCCCCAGCACGCCCTTGCGGTCGCTGGCCTGGAGCATCTGCAGCTCGACGGCCAGCTTGAGCATGTTCGACAGCGTCAACGGCGTCGGCTCCTGGCCCGCCAGTTCCGACAATTCCTTGCCCACCTCCGCCGCCCGCTCGGCCCGCTTGGCCTCACGCGACGCGATGTTCGCTTCAAGGGCCGTCTTCTGCGCCCGCAGCGCAGCGCCGCTCTCCATGCTCGCCGCCGCCAGCAGGCGGTTCAGCGAGCTGATCGCCAGGTCTCCCTGGCCCGCCCGCGCCTGTGCCCATGTTTCGTTCGCCAGCGCCGTCAGGCCCGGCTCGAACGCCGGCGCCGCGCCCAGCGCCGCACCCGCCGACGCCACCACCGCCGCCAACGACGCGGCCACCATCCGACGAGCCTTCGCAAATGTCATGGAGATTCCTGCTCTCTGGTGCCGGGCACACCGGCCGGCCCCGTGCGACGTGCGAACATTCAGCGTACACACTACGTCCGTTTCCCTGCCGACGTTCGTGGACCAACGTCCCATCGGGCCTTGGGGCCCGTGTTCTGAGCCCGCCACCCCCGCCCCGGCGGTCCGCCCGACGATCGGCCCCGGCGCTACCGATTCCACCCGTCCGGTCC